>NZ_JAGHFM010000183.1 GCF_017888745.1 Terrisporobacter sp.
CGCCTTAAAATCGTTTAATATAAATGTTATAGCTACATATATAAAAAATATAATCAACAAAATATAAATAATTTTTTTAAATAAGTTATTATTTTTCATTTTCACCTCTCATATAACCAATACGTAATTTATATGTAAAATCCTTCATACTAATATTTAAATTCTTACTAATATAAAAAAATATCCTTCTAATAATTAGACTTATAAATCTATTAAAAAGTTTCAAAGATTATAATTTAATATTTTTTCTTCTTTTTATTTACCTTATATAGTTAATATACACCTTATTTTTAAATAAATTTTAAACATAAAGTATATAAGTTGTAAATTTCTTAATAAAACATTACCTTCTACTATATCATCAGCTACAACATATATTGTTCAAGTAATAATGTTGTAATTATAAATCATTTATCTAATTTATAATTCATTAGTATATAAAAACACACCCTTAATTATATTTCCTTAAAATAAAAAAGACTATGCCTGAGACATAGCTTTTAATCATATAATACTTAATTTATTACTAAATATATTACCTTATCTTTCTAAATTTTAAAACATATCATTTTCATCTTTAACTATTATAATCCTCATATTTTCATCGTACTTAATTCCCAATTCTCTAGACAGTAAATCATTTAGCTCCATGAGCCTATCATGATATTCTTTATATTCAGAACTGATTACTTTCATATTTGGTATAAAAATATTATAGTATCCACTACTGTTGAAAAATTCATTAAGTTGTTTTTTAAACTTAAAAAATGGATTCATTACTTTTAATAAAGATTTATCATTTTGTTTTTCTACATTTTCTAATATTTTTTTCTTATATTTTTCTAATTCATCTCCCTTAGCATTTAACATATTATTGATTTCATTTCTTGTATTCTGTGCAATTTGTTTTTGCATTTCATCACTTATATTTTCATATGTCATTTCAATAATTTTAGGTATTTTTATCTCATCTACATTATCTAAAAACTCAACTATTTCCATCCATGCTTTGTACTTTTCTGTTGTATCTAAAGGTTCATTTAAATATGGAGCAAAGTGATATGATAAATATTTCCCAATTCCACTAGGGAAAACTCTAGGTAATTCTTTTCTAATGAACTCACCACTATTTTTTTCAATCTCAGCAATCTCTTCATTTAAGTCTTGTATAGTTTTTTCATCAAAATTATTATTTATAATTTTCTTTAAATATATTTTTTGAACCTTTAGTTGTATTTCTTTTTTCGCCTTTTCTTCTATAATTTCACTTATCAAATTCTTTTTATTTTTGCCTTTTAGTATTATTTTGATATCTTTAATTGGAATATCTAGTTTTCTATATAAAGATATCTCGTTTAATAAGGTTATATCATCTATTGAATATACCCTATATCCATTATCTTTTTTAGTAGGTTTTATTAACCCATGTTGCTCATAATAAGAAATGGCTTTCTTAGTTAACCCTGTTAAACTACAAACTTCATTTATTAACATATCGTCACCTCTAATTTATATATTAATCTAGTCCCTTGGGTATCAGTCAAATTGAAATTTATTATTTCATAACTAGTCATATTATAGATTTAGACAACGATTTCACTCAAAATATAATTTTGGCTCTATATATTGGTTGATATTTATATCCTTCATATATCATTCATACATATTAGCGTAACATAATTTCATTGTAAATAAAAAATGCTATTTTAAAAACATAGCATTTTTTATTTATTAAATCTATTTATAATTAATCCTTTAATATACTTTTAATTTGTTTCCAATATATAAGTAATAATATAAAAGTTGATATTGGTACTGCCAAAAATACAGCTAACTGTGGAGAAATATTCATAATATTATATCTTGAAAATATTTTAGGAAATATAATAACTAGAGGTATCGATAAAATAATTTGTCTCATCAGCTCTAATTTACTAGCCTCATCTTCTTTTCCAGATACCTGCATAAATGTAATTACTGCATACATAAGTCCTATAAACGGAAATCCCATTACTACTATTTTAATTATAGGAATAGCCAAATTTACTAAACTCATATCATTTGTAAATATTTTTAATATTTTATCAGAAAATAAAAATACAAATAGAGTTATACTTATTGAATAAATCAAACTATACTGTACAACCTTATTTTTTATAGCACTTTCTCTCTCTTTCTCTTTACTTCCATGGAAATATGCCACAACAGACTGTACACCTTGAGTTAGTCCTATTAATGGTAATAATATTACCATATTAATGTTGTTGCAAATAGACCAAGCTCCTATATATGATATGCTTCCATATTTTATTAAAACTTTATTAATAACAAGTGCACTTATGCTATTTAAGGATTGCATTAAAAATTGAACAAATCCTATTTTAACTAAAGAAATTAATATTTCTTTTGCCTCATAAAAATCTAATTTACTTCTCTTTATCCATAATCCTTTTTTAATTAAAAATATCATAGAAAATCCAAAATAAAAAACTTCACTGACTAATGTTGCTAGTGCAATACCTTTTATCCCCATATGGAATATAAAAGTAAATATTATATTAAATATAATATTTATAACAGTTGATAAAACTCCAACTACAATCTCCATATTTTGATATCCAAGTACTCGAATATTATTAAGTAACATATATCCAACTGAGCTAAATACGTTAAATATAACTGCTATATTTAAATATTCTTTAGCTAAAATTATAACTTGACCATTTGCTCCAAGCATATCTAATAAAGTATTTTGAAATAAAAATATTAATAAAGAAATTATAGAGCTAGATATAAAACTTGCGTAAAAACCTACCTTAAAGGTATCATTAATTTTTCCTTTATCATTTTCACCTAATCTTTTTGAAATAACTATACTTGTAGATACTCCAAATATTAGTTGAGCTGCAATTAATAGTATCAGTATAGGGCTTATTATCCCCATAGCTGATAATGCTGTAGAACTTATAGTTCCTAAATGACCCGCAAATGCAGTATCTATCATAGAAGATAATGACTCTAGAACTAAAGAGCATATTGTAGGAAATGAAAATAAAAAAATTAACTGCTGTATAGATTTTTCTTTAAATATATTTTCCTTACTCATTTTTCTACTTCATATCTAATAAGTTTAATACCATTACTTTTTCTCCCTTTGTATCTAATTCTCCATTAAACTCAAATCCTATTTTTTTGTATAAAGCAATTGCGTCTTTATTATCTTCATATACACTTAAATATATCTTATCATATCTGTACTCTTTACCTAGTCTATCTATTAAAAGCTTAACTCCTGCCTTACCATATCCCTTACCTTGATTTTCATAGGAAATTAAAAATCTATCTAACCAAACTCTACCGTCCTTTTCCTCATCTAAACATACACCATACATAGCAAATCCAACAACTTTTTCATTATCATAAATTCCTACTGGTTTCCAATTTGAGTTTTTCTTTGCTTCTTCTATACTCTCCTCTACTGTTTCAATATAGTTTACCTGATTACTACCTACTTTTAGTGAAACTATTTCATCATAATTATTTCTGTCAATATTCTTTATTGTTAAATTCATGTTTTATCTCCTCCTAAATAAAACAATTAACTTAGTCCTATACATCAAGCCAATATCATTTTACATTTTAATATGATTATTCACTTTTCAAAATAATATTTACTACTTCTGGTCTACAATTTATCCTGACTAAAACCTTTGATCCACCAAGACCTTTACTTACTATCATTACAGAATTATTTATCTCAAACTTTCCTAAATCATATTTAGGGAAGAAAGTTCTATTAGGTGACAATAACCCTCCTATAAAAGGTAATCTTATTATTCCACCATGAACATGACCTGCTAAAGTTAGGTCTGCTCCCCACTTTTCATAATCTTCAAAATAAAAAGGTGTATGAGATAAAAGTATATTATACTCATCTTTATTTGCTTTCCCAAGATTTTCTTCTATAAAATTTTCTTCTAAATCAGTATTTTTATCTTTATTAAATAAATAATTATAGCACTTGAATGGTATTGTCAACCCATATAAATTAATATAACTATCCTTACTTTTTAATCTAACACAATCATTATCTAAGTGAACAGCATTTAATTTTTTTAGTTCATTAAAATATTTTAGATATAAATCTTTATATCTGCCAAGTAAAACTTTTTGCTCATGGTTTCCTGTTATATAGTAAACTTTATATTCTTCTGTTAGTTTTTTTAAAAGCTCTAGGCTGTTAGAAAAATATTTACTATCTCCATCAATTAAATCTCCTGTTATAAAAATAACTTGTGGGTTTATTTTATTAATTTTATCCAATAGTTTAATATTTCCCTTACCAAAACTTTCATTATGCAAATCACTTATTTGTACAATATTATAGTTGTGAAAATCCTTTGGTATTTTTTTATTTTTTATAACATAATTAGTTATTTCTATTTTACTCATATTTATTATAAATCACCTATCTTAAAATATAGTTTTAATAATTTAAATTTTACTTAGATATTATTCATTATTTAAACAAAATATAAATTTCATACAATTAAAAGAGTTATAGATTTTTAATCTATAACTCTTTTATACTAATCCTCTAGCATTATATCTTTGACTATATTTACTACATTTTTATTTTCTTCAATGGTTTTAACTGTCTTAATAACATCATCCTCTTCAAATACAGCTAAAAGTTTACCATCTTCATTTAACTCATAAATTTTAACTGATTTTTTCTCTTCATCAAATAAATATACATTATATTCGTATTGAATATCACCTATTATTTTAGACAATTCTTTAGATTTCATACCTTCAAAATTATGTAAGTCTTTACCTTCTAAATTGTCCATGCTTATTATATCATTATCTTTATAATAACTAACAATTATTTTAGATTTGTCCATATCTTCAATTAAGTCTTCACTTATATAATCAACACTCTGTGCCTTTTGTACAACATCATTTTTTAAATAAATATTTAATGCACTTTTAGTAGATTCATCCTCTGACACATTTTTGTAATATGCTAAGCTCACCTCTCCTAAAGCTCTTACATCTTCAACCTCTTCAATTTCATATATATCATCTTTGTCTATGCCATAAGTTATTACATTAGGTTCTCCTAAATTACTTATTACATATTCATAATCTTTATCTTTTATTTCATCTATATCATTTTGAACCTTGGTCATTGTTTTCTGTTTAGTAGCTTCGTCAGGCATAGAAATTTCTTCATTGTTTACTTTATAGTTAGAGCATCCAGTAAAAAATATGCATGAAATTATTAGCCCAATTAATGATTTTTGAACTTTCACAATTTTGTCCTCCTTATACCAAGCATAATTTAAATATTTAATCTATTAAGAAATAAAATACATTAGTAATTTATTTTTAAATTATAACCTATAATGAGTTAAATTTGATAATAAATCTCATTTTGTAATATTTTTGTAATACAACGGTATAAATTAACTAATTATCTTATTATAAATGTAACAAATTATAAAACCAAAATCAACAACTTTATATATACATATAGGTTTTATGGTTTCTGATTATAAATCTACTAAAATGATAATTGCCTAAAATAAAAACTTTTTTGATTATATCACTAAAATATATTTTTATATGCAAAAAAATCCTTCTAAAATATAGAAGGATTTCATTATTTTATAAGTTAACATTATAAAAGGCTTTATAACCTCTGTACATCTCAAATATATCTGCTTTAGAAACAACTTCAAAAGGAGCATGCATACTTAAAACTGCTACACCACAGTCTATAACCTCAGCACCGTATTCAGCTAAAATATATGCTACAGTACCTCCTCCTCCTTGATCAACCTTTCCAAGCTCTCCAGTTTGCCATACAATATCTGATTGATTAAAAATTCTTCTCATTTCTGAAACAAACTCTGCATTGGCATCACTTGTTGAGCTTTTTCCTCTTGCACCAGAATATTTCATTAAGATAACTCCATTTCCAGCAAAGGCTGAATTATTTTTTTCATATGCTCCACTAAAGTTTGGATCATATGCAGCATTGACATCTCCAGATAATACTTTAGAATTATATAAACTTCTTTTTAATTTTAACTCAGAGTAAGTTCCTTGTAAATTTATAAGCTCTGCAACAGTATTTGTAAAGAACTTAGAGTGCATTCCTGTATTAC
>NZ_JAGHFM010000184.1 GCF_017888745.1 Terrisporobacter sp.
CTTATTATAAATATTATACAGACTACACTTGGGGAGATTCGAAACATTATCATATTTGTTTAGATACAAGCTATATGGGAATTGATGAGGCAACTAGAATAATAATAGATTTTGTTGAGAAAAAATTTAAATGATTATTTTATTAAATAAATATAATAACTAAATAGTATTTAAACTAATAATTAAATACAGTAAAATATCTATGTGGAAATATTGAGTAAATTTAAGAGAAAGTCATTACAAGGCAGTATAGCAAAACAACTAAAATAATTTTATTGATGTTAAAGTTGATAATATTAAAAAAGAAAAACTAGTATAATCATATAAAATTAATATAAAGAAAACTCCTCAAAATTTAAATGAGGAGTTTTCTTTATATTAAATAATAGAACATATTTCTTTTGGATGAGAGAAATAATTATCACATAGCTTTTTACATTTTTCATGAGCACCCCAAAGTGCTAATCTGAAGTCTATATTAGCATTCTTAGCACATTGTATATCGAAACAAGTATCGCCTAAAAATAAAGCATCACTTGAATCAACATGAGCATATTCTATGATTTTTAAAAGTGGTTCAGCATTAGGTTTTGGATACTTAACATCATCTATACAAACTACATAATCAAAATATTGATTAATATTAAAATAGTTTACAGTATTTTCGTACTCCCATCTAGTTTTAGATGTAGCTATGGCAAGAGTAATGTTCTTTTCTTTTAGATGCTTGATAGTATCAAGAATACCATCAAATAACTCTATATCATTTTTAAAGTCATCGATATACTTTACCCATTTATCATAGCTAAATCCGTTATCATATATATCATAATGACTAAATACTTCATCTCCAGGCATACCTATTGCGAATTCTAATTCTTTTAAGCTAGTTTCGATATTATGATGTATTTTTAAACATTTTTGTAATCCTTTTAATACAGCTTTTTCTGTGTTTAATAATGTTCCATCAATATCAAAAATTATTAATTTGTACATATTTATCTCCTTTTATATTAAATTAGCCTTTTAAATATTCAAAAAAAGTATAACTTGTTTTAGAATATTTAGGACAGTGTAGGTTCTTTCAAAAAAATGTGAAAAGATTTATACTATTATATTTTTTTTCGCAAAAGTGTGAAAAACATTTGACTGTTTTAAATTTTAAAATACTGATAGAATTTAATCATAACAGTAGGGGGATAAAATGAAAAAGAGAACAAAAGAAATACTACTAGAAATTATAAATAAAAACGACTTAACAATTTCAGATTTAGCAACATTGTTTAATGTTTCTCAAAGAACTATAAGAAATGATTTGAATTCAATAAATGAATTTCTTGATTCAAATAATCTTTCACTTTTAGCATTATGTAGTAATGGTAAGATTGAAAAGAAAAAAGATATAGAGTCTGCATATGAATTAATATCTGATGGAGATTTTTATACATATAAGCTTTCAAAAGAAGAAAGAAAACTTATGATAGCAATTATACTAATAGAATCTTCAGAGTATATTACACTTTCAAAAATAGCAGATACTTTATTTGTAAGTAGAGCAACAGCTATAAATGACTTAAGCCACGTTAAGGAGTATTTAAAATCTGGTAATTTGACTGTTATATCACATGCTAATAAGGGATTGAGATTAGAAGGGTTAGAAAGTGATAAAAGGAACTTCTTATTAAATATAATCTTATCGGATAAAAACAATCAAAATTTAATATCATCAATAAATAATAATAATATGATTGTTAATAGTGAGATGGAAATAATTCATAAGATTATAAATGAACAAGAGCATGTACATGGTAAATATTTAACTGATTCTTCTTATAATAAATTAAAAAACTATCTTTTAATAAGTATATCAAGACTTAAACAAGGAGAATTAATAGAAAGTCAAAACCATGTTTGTGATACAAAGCTCCCAATGGCACAAGATTTACTTAAGTATATATCTCAATATTGTAATATTATAAGCACTATGGATGAAGCTAAATATCTTAGTAAAGTCCTAAATAGTCTTAGATACTTGAAAAAAAGTAATGAAAGTAAAAGTATGGTAAGAATACAGCTTATAACAAGGTAATTTATTGAATGTGTGTCTCATGAATTGAAAATTAATTTAAATGATGATTATGACTTTTATCAAAATTTATCGAATCATCTAGAATCAATTTTTAGATATAACAATAATAATTTTCAAAAAAATGAATTTATTGATGCAGTAGTATTAAAAAATCCTAATGTGATTATGGCTGTAAAAAAACATATAGAAATCATTGAAAAGTATGTACAAAGGGAAATTAGTGAAATTGAAATAGCATATATAACAATTCATATTTGTGCAGCAATAGAAAGAAAGAAAAATCAAGAAATAGCATTTCACGTTATTCTTGTTTGTAATGGAGGTATAGGTACCTCACAATTGTTATTAGCAAAACTGAAGACACATTATAACTTTCAGATAGTAGACATAGTTTCATCTCATGATGAAAAAAATATTGTAAATAGAAATGCTGATTTAGTAATTTCGACAGTACCTTTAAAAAATATTGATACTGACTATGTTATTGTATCACCTTTATTTACAGATGAAGACTACATAAGGGTAGGAAATAAGATAGATGAAATTAGAAATAGTAGGAATATTCCTCCAAGGATAGAGAAAAAGGAAATAACAGCTAAGGGTGTTTTAAATAAATTAAAGTCTGTTTTTATGGAATTTGAAGGTGAAATACCTGAAGGATTAAAAGAAAAGATAACAGATGCAGTTTTAGAATATTTTGATGATGGTGTGCATGAAGAAATTGATTACACATCTCCTTATCTCCATCATTTATTACCTAGTTCTAATATTGAATTAGATGTAGAATGTGAAAATTGGAGAGAAGCCGTAAAAAAATCAGCTAAATATTTATTAGATAATGAATATATCGAAGAAAGATATATTGATAATATGATAAAGAATATAGAAGAAAATGGACCTTATGTAGTTATATCAGATGGATTTGCACTTCCTCATGATGGTATAGATGCAGGTACTAAAAAAGTAGGAATGAACTTAATAAGATTAAAGAATTCTATTAAATTTGGTGATGATGAAGAAGGAGTAGATGTTAAATTTGTTTGTTGCTTAAGTGCGATAGATCATAATACTCATTTGAAAGCGTTTTTTAATCTAGTGAATATGCTAGGTCAAGATAAATTTAAAGATGCAATAGAAAGTGCAAAATCTGAATATGAATTATCAGAAATAATAAGAAGATATGAATATAGCATCTAAAGGAGGAAACATAAATGGTTTGGGAACAGTTAAGAGATAATTTGATATTTCCAGAGTTAGATGCAAAAGATAGCTCTGAAATTATGGAAAAAGTGGGAAGAGTCTTTATAAATGAAGGCCTATGTAAAGAAAGTTATATACAGGCTCTTATTAATCGTGAAGGAGAATTTCCAACAGGTATAGATGTGGATGGATTTGGTATAGCAATTCCTCATACTGATGTATCTCATGTTAATGAAGCTGGTATAGGCATAGCAACTTTAAAAAAACCTGTAAAATTTATACAAATGGGTACTGATGATGAAGAAGTAGAAACAAAAGTTATTGTAATGTTAGCAGTAGATGATCCTAAAAAGCATTTGTCAATGCTTCAAAATATATTAGCTATACTTCAAGACAAAAATGTCTTAAATGAATTAGCAAATGCAAAAGAAAAAACAGAAATAATAAAAATAATCAAGAATAAGGAGAATGAATAATATGAAAAAGAAAGTAATAGTAGCATGTGGTGGAGCTGTTGCAACTTCAACAATAGCAGCAAATAAAATAGTAGAGTTAGGAAAGAAAAATGGAATAGATATAGAAATAGCTCAAGTAAGAATATCAGAAATAGAATCAAATTTAGATGGAGCATGTTTAATAGTAACAACTTCTAAAGTTAAAAGAGACTATGGTATACCACTAATAACAGGAATGCCTTTCATATCGGGAGTAGGGGTAGAAAAAACTGAAAAATCAATATTAGAAGTTTTACAAGCGTAGTAGTAATCATTTCTTAGATAACAATTATATAGTTATAAAATATTTACAATAGGGAGGAAATGAAAAATGGGAATTTTCGGAGATATAATTAATTATATCATAGGACTTGGAGCATCAGTTATGCTTCCATTAGTAATAGCAATACTAAGTATTTGTGTTGGGGTTAAAGTAGGTAAGGCAGTAAGATCAGGTTTAATGATAGGTGTTGGATTCGTTGGGCTAGGTCTTATAGTGGACATGATGAATTCACAGCTTGGACCAGCTGCTCAAGCTATGTCTGAAAACTTTGGTTTATCGATGAGAGTTGTTGATATTGGATGGCCTGGAGCATCACCAATGACTTGGGCTTCAAATATAGCAACAGTAGCTATACCAGTAGCAATAGCAGTAAATATAATAATGTTAGCTTTAAAATGGACTAAAACAGTAAATATAGATATATGGAATATATGGCATATGACTTTCACAGGAGCTATAGCTTATGTGGCTACAGGTAACTTCTGGATAGGTATATTAGGGGTAATTGTTCATGCTGCTATAGCATATAAGTTAGGTGATATATGGGCACCACTTATGACTGATTACTTTGAATTAGATGGACTTACAGTACCACATGGTACATCAGCATACTTAGGACCAATAGCTTGTGTTATAGATGCAATAATAGAAAAAATACCTGGACTTAGAGATATAGACTTAACAGCAGATTCTTTACAAGAAAAAGTTGGTGTACTTGGAGAACCTATAGTTATAGGAGGCATATTAGGTGCGATAGTTGGTTTCTTAGCTGGATATGATTTTTCAGCATCATTACAATTAGGTGTAAAAATGTCAGCTGTTATGGTATTAATGCCTAAAGTTGTTAAATGTATAATGGAAGGTTTAATGCCAATATCAGAAAGAGCAAAAGAGGTATTATCTAAAAAATACGATAACTCTGAATTCTATATAGGATTAGACCCTGCGATATTACTTGGGGATCCACAAGTTGTTACTGCTGGATTAATATTTATACCACTTACTATATTAATAGCTGTTATAGTTCCTGGAAACGTTATTTTACCATTTGGTGATTTAGCAACAATAGGATTTTTTATAGCAATAGCAGTTGCAGTGCACAAAGGAAATATCTTTAGAAGTATAATATCTGGGTCATTCATAATGTATTTAACAATATGGATAGCTAACCAAACTATTCCATGGGTAACTGAGTTAGCAATAAGCACAAATTCTACAAATGGAGCAGCTCAATTAGCAGCCCTTGACCAAGGTGGAGCACCAATTACTTATATCTTCACAGAACTATTTACAAGAGACAATATATCTGGACTTGTAGGTATTGGAGTTATATATGCAATATGTTTAGTATTTGCAGTTAGAACGTCTAAAAAACGTGCTCAAGAATTAAAAGAAGAAGAAGCTTAGAAAATATATAATTACTCAGTGATAACTCATGAGCTATCACTGAGTATAAGATATATTTTTTTTTATACATTTTATGAAGTAGAAGAAATAAAAAATAATTTTAGAATGGATTTTTCATTATAAATGAAAAAAATAGGGGGATTTTCAAGATGGCACTAGTTACAACTAAAGAAATATTATTAAAAGCTCAAGAAGGAAATTATGCAGTAGGGGCTTTCAATGTGGAAAATATGGAGATGGTTATGGCAGTTATTGCAGCAGCAGAAGAGTTGAATGCTCCAGTAATAATGCAAACTACACCATCAACAGTAAAATATGCAGGACTTGATTTTTACTTAGCAAATGTTGCAGCAGCAGCTAAAAAATCAAAAGTCCCTGTGGCTATGCACTTAGATCATGGAAGTAGTTTTGATTTGGCGATGCAAGCATTAAGAGCTGGATACACATCAATAATGATAGATGGATCTCATAGTGTTTTTGAAGAAAATATAGAAATAACTAAGAGGGTGGTTGATGCTTGTAAACCATCTCTTATTCCAGTAGAAGCTGAGCTTGGTAAAGTTGGAGGAAAAGAAGATGATTTAGATGGAGGAAGTGGTGGATATACAGATCCTTTAGAAGCTAAAGAGTTTGTAGAAAAAACTAATGTGGATTCTCTTGCTGTCGCAATAGGTACAGCTCACGGGGTTTATGATGGAATACCAAAATTAGATTTAAATCGTTTAAGTGAAATAAAGAATGTAGTAAGTGTACCATTAGTTTTACATGGAGCTTCAGGATTATCAGAAGAAGCAATAAAAGAAAGTATAAATCGTGGTATATGTAAAGTTAATTTTGCAACAGAGTTAAGAATAGCTTACACAGATGGAATAAAAAATACCTTATCAGAAAATCCAGAATTAATAGATCCTAAAAAATATGGAAAATCTGCTATGGAAAATGTTAAAGAGCTAGTAAAAAACCGCATAGAAATGTGTGGATCAGTTAATAGAGCATAATATAAGGGGGAAAAAGAAATGATGAAAGCAGGAGTTGTACATGGTAAAGAAGATATAAGATTTGAAGATATAGCAAAACCTACTCCAAGGGACAAACAAGTTCTAATAAAGGTAAAGTATACAGGAGTTTGTGGTTCAGACGTACCAAGAGTAAATGATGGAGCTTCCCACTTCTTTCCTAATGTATTAGGACATGAATTTTCTGGTGTTATAGAAGAAATAGGAGAAGGAGTTACATCTCTTAAAGCAGGAGATAGAGTAGCTGGAGTACCTTTAGTTCCTTGTATGGAATGTGTTGATTGTCAAGTAGGTGATTATTCTCTTTGTAAAAATTATAGCTTTATAGGTTCTAGAGAATTTGGAAGCTTTGCAGAATACGTAGTGGTTCCAGAAAAAATGCAGTTAAATTTGAAGATGAAGTAAGTTTTGAACAAGGTGCATTTTTTGAGCCAGCTACAGTTGCACTTCATGGACTACAAAGAGTTCCTTATGAAGGTGGAAAAACAGTAGCTATCTTAGGTGGTGGAACAATAGGACTATTCACTATGCAATGGGCTAAAATATTTGGAGCTAAAAAGGTTGTAGTATTTGATATAAATAATGAAAGATTAGACTTAGCTAAAAAACTAGGTTCAGACAATGGAATAAATACATTAGATGAAAACTTTATGAAAGATGCACTTGAACTAACTGATAATAGAGGGTTTGATTATGTGTTTGAGACAGCAGGGAATACAATAACTATGAAAATGGCATTTGAACTAGCTGCTAATAAAGCAAATGTATGCTTTATAGGAACACCAACTAAAGAAATTACTTTCTCAGTTAAAGAATGGGAGCAAATGAATAGAAAAGAATTTAATTTAACAGGGTCTTGGATGTCATATAGTGCACCATTCCCAGGAAAAGAGTGGGAATTAACTGCTCATTATTTTAAAACAGGAGAATTAAAGTTTGACGAATCTTTAATCTATAAAAAAATTCCTTTAAAAGAAATATCGACTGCTTTTGAAATGTATAAAAATAATCAAGTAAAAGGTAAACTATTAATTGATAGTGAAGCTTTATAAGAAGAGGAGATTTTATGATTACAACAGTAACTTTAAATGTATCTGTAGATAAAGCATATAAAATAAAAGGTAGTAATGAATCTGGCAAGGTTATGAGAGTTTTAGAATGTAATAATACTGCAGGTGGAAAAGGATTAAATGTTTCAAGAGTTATTTCTCTTTGCAAAGAAGATATCTTAGCAACAGGGTTTGTTGGAGGTCACTGTGGAGCATTAGCAGAAGAATTACTAGAAAAGGATAACATAAGTAGTCAATTTATTCATGTTAAAAGTGAAACAAGAAACTGTATAAATATTTTAGATGAAAATAATATATCAACAGAATTTTTAGAAAGTGGAGCGCCTATTAGTGAGGAAGAAGTAAATACTTTTATAAAAGAGTTTGATGATATTATAGATAAAAGTAATATAATAACTATTTCGGGAAGTGTTCCAAAAGGAGTTCCATCTAATATCTATGCTACTTTAATAGAAATGATAAAATTAAAAAACAAAAAGGTTATTTTAGATGCATCAGGTGAATTATTACAAGAAGGAATAAAAGCTCTTCCAACAATGATAAAACCTAATAGCGAAGAGATGGAAAGTTTATTAGGTGTAAGTATAAATAATGAAGAAGAAGTGATAGAGAGTGCTGTCAAACTTCATGAAAATGGAATAGAAATAGTTGTTGTATCTCTTGGAAAAGATGGAGCATTATTAGTTTGTAAAGATGGTGTTTATCATGGGAGACCACCTAAAATAGAGGTAGTAAATACAGTTGGATGTGGAGATTCTATGGTGGCTGCTTTTGCAGTAGGTTTAGAAAGAGGTTATTCTAGTATTGAATGTTTAAAATATGCTATATCCATATCTGCAGCTAATGCACTTACTTTTTCCACAGGAAGTTTTAAAGAAGAAGATGCTGATAGAATATTTAAAGATATAACAATAGAAAAAATAAGATGATTAAAAGAGACTAATATAGTCTCTTTTTTTAGTATTAAGTAGTTTACAATTTATTTTATTTACGGATAAGTTGTAAACTCCAACTGCTTAAAGTTGTTTCTCAAGGGCATTGGTCATATTAAGTATTTATGCTATAGGTACCTTAGATGAATCAAATTTTTTATAAAAATAATCTAGCTGTAAATTGTATAAAAGTTAAAAATAAAGATATTTTATCTAATTATGTCACTAAATAGTACTAAATGGAATAAAATATCGTAGAAGTATATAAATAAAGATGATGCTTATAGATCATATATAAAGGAGTGAATTAATTAGTATGAATGAAAATATAGACAACAATTTAAATAAAAAGAATGAAACTACATGTCCATGTAGATGGAAAGAAATTTGTTTATGCAAATGTGGTGAGGAATGTTATAACAATAAAGACTGCTGTTATTTAAGACCTAAAGACATTTGTATAGCTCAAGTTAATGACTCTACACTTTCACAGGTGGTTTCAGAACTAAATAACTTATATCTTACTGCATTACCAATGGAAGTAAATACAGCGGGATGTGAAATAGATTCAAGTGATTCTAAAAGACCTAATGATACTTTAGTAATCAATGATCCAGGAATATATAATATATATATTTCTTTAAAATATAGTTTTAAATATAATAGTTTGGCTGAAGAAGGAGATATATCGAAAGCTAAGTTTTCTATTATTGGAAATGGGAAAGAGATATTTGATATGGAAGATACAATTATTGTACCAAGAATTATAGATGGACAGAGTGAAGAGATAGTTAAGAATATTCAGGGAAGAAGGTTAAAAGCAATAAAAAAAGATTTACCATACAAGATAAATATAGCACTTGATGAGTTTGATTTAGATAAGTCAGTATTAAATCAAATTAGGATAGAAGATTTAACATTAATAGTAGAAAAAATAATTTAAATTTAATATTTTGTAAATAGGTGTTATCTTAAATTAAGATAGCACCTATTTTTTTATTATATATTTATTAAAATTTACTTATTTAAAAACTTCATAATTTAACTATAATGATGAGTTAATTATTAAGATATTAGATAATTGAAATACTACGTTTTATCATAAAAAGTCCAAATATAATTATTAAAAGCCCAGCATATTTATAAATTTTGTCATTATATTTTTCGTTGATTTTAGAAGACAAATATCCAAGACTAAGCATAACTGGTACAGTACCAAGTGAAAATACAAACATGGAAGACGCACCCATTACAAAACTTCCACTAGATAGAGCA
Organism: Terrisporobacter sp.; assembly: GCF_017888745.1. Taxonomy (GTDB): domain Bacteria; phylum Bacillota; class Clostridia; order Peptostreptococcales; family Peptostreptococcaceae; genus Terrisporobacter. The sequence continues at coordinate 9,767 of NZ_JAGHFM010000184.1, forward strand.
TAAAGCTGCATAGTTTGAAGTGGCCCACAAGGTAAGAAACCATTTAAGTAACCTATAATGAAAGGATTTTTATGATTATTTACACATGTACTTTTATTGAAAATAGTAGGCAAAGTGAATCTTTTAAATAATTTGATACCTATAATATTTAATCCTGATATTATCATAAATAAGGCAGCAATAAGTTGAATCATGCTTTGTATTTCTAAAGATGAAGAAAATACAGAACCTAATGCACCTATAATACCACCTAAAATAGTATAAGAAATAACACGCCCTAAATTATACAAAAATGACGACTTCAAAGATGATGTTTTTTCATAGTTATTAAATGTTTGTGTTAAAATTATTCCACCACACATTCCTATACAATGAAATGAGGTGCAAATTCCTACAATAAATAACATAAAAAAGGAAGTTTCATTAATTGTTGAAAATGTAGTAGATCCAGTCAAAGGATTATTTCCCAGGAAAAATATAGATATAATTAATATACTAAGCCCTAAAACCTTTACTAGTAAATTATTTTTATTTGAAAAACCACAATTCTTTATGGAATTTATTATTTCAGTATCATTACATAGTTTATTATCGTAAGTAACGATTACCATTGAGTTTTCATGATCAGCTCCAACACTGGTTATTCCTGGAAGTTTACTAATTTCATGTTCAACTGTAGATTCACAAGAGTGACACTTCATACCATATACATCAAAAAATTTAGTGATTTTACTCATACTTTCTCCTTAAATTATTTTTTATTTAATAATATGTATATTATATTCTAAAATTATGAAAAAATAATGAATAATATAATAATAAGTATATTATCTATAAAACTTCATAAAAAATCTATAATTATGTTATATTGTAAAAGTATAAAGGAACTAAAGGAGGAAATATGTTTAATATACTATTAGTTGACGATGAAGAAAAGATAACAGAGGTTGTAAAAGCTTATTTAGATAAAGAAGGATATAATACTAAGGTAGCTTATGATGGAAAACAGGCAATAGATTTATTTAATGACAATGAGTTTGATTTAGTTATTTTAGATAGAATGTTGCCAGATATAAGTGGAGAAGAAATATGTGAAAAAATAAGAGAAACATCTTTAGTACATATTATAATGCTTACAGCCAAAACTGATGATGAAGATAAGATTGATGGATTTAATTTAGGTTGTGATGATTATGTTTGCAAGCCTTTTAATGTAAAAGAGCTTATTCTTAGAATAAAGGCTGTATTTAGAAAGATGGAAAAAAATGAAGATATTTTAAAAGTAAAAGATGAGATAGAGGTTAATAC
>NZ_JAGHFM010000185.1 GCF_017888745.1 Terrisporobacter sp.
ATCAAGAAAAGGTATAAATGCTAGTTGATCTGATCGTTCACTTGAAATATCGCAACTTATTATGTATTCACCTTCAACCCCTATTTGTATGTTATAACCTGGTTTTAATTGAAAATTTCTCATATGATCATCCTTCATTCTCATAAATGTAGTATCAGTTTTAGAAAAACTATTTCTACCTTTAAATATTGAGAAATAGTTATTATATTTTTCTAACGAAAGTTTTATTTCTTCAAATCTTTCAATGAATGATTGTATCTTCGATTTTCTTTTTCCCTTTCCATATACAAAAACAATATTAAGATTTTCTTTTAGTCTATATAAATATTTTAGTATCGTAGATATTTGAAGTACATTGATTTTCTCTAAAAGTAAGTAATGTGAAAAGTCTCTTAATAATGTACTTCTTAATTCTTCTATTAAATTTCTTATCTTAAAATCTAAATTAGCGGCATGCTTTTCAACTGATTTTTTCCATACAAATTGATATTTGTTAGCAACAGCTTCAATTTTAGTTCCATCTACAAATAAGTTAATTAAATTTATCTCTCCGAGGTCATACAATTTTTCAATGATTTGAAAATGAAGTTCTTCTATAATATTTATAATTTTCTTGCTTCTAAACCTAGAAATAGTATTATGGTCATGGGCTTTATGCCCATTTAAAAGCCATAAAAAATTAATATCTCTTTTGCACGCAGATTCTATTTTCCGAGATGAATATATATTATTCATTGAGACATAAACACATATTTTAAATAAGACAATCGGTGGAACTACTATTTTCTTCCCTTCTTGGAATATGTCTTTAGTAAATTTGTATAATCTAATCTCTCCAATATTTGGCTTCGTAGAACAACTGAATTATCTGTTGGTTGAATTTTTATTGTCAGAAATGTATTATTTCTTAAATTTTGGTCAAGATTAATATTAATGTTGTGTTGCATAATATAATGTTGTGCAATAAGAAAAACTCTAATTACGTTTTTTCGTAATTAGAGTTTTTTTATGTGACTATCTAATTTTTATTTTGAGACACCCCCTTTTCGTGGATTTCAATAATAAAGACAAATCGTAAGATTAATACTATTAAAAGATAATAATTTAATCTATACTAATTTATTCATTAATGAGGCATAACATCATTAGGAATTGCTGATACATATTTTTTACCACCTAGAGTATTTGAATGTTCTTTTTTCATATTTTCAACTAATTCTGGATTAGTTAAAACATCATAAGCAGTTAATGCAATTATTTTACCTGCATTTAGTAAACCTTTGTGTGCAACAGATGATTTACCATTTGCAACCCATTGCCATGAATGCGGTGGTGTTCCTTGAGGTTCACATCCTATTGTTACCTGTGCAGTTGGCACTACCCAACTAACATCTCCAACATCTGTAGATCCTGATGTATTATCAGTAAATGTTAATGGGAATATCTTAGAGTTAATAGGCATTGCTGCAATTTCTTGAAGTTCATCTTCACTCAAATCTGGGAATGCTTTTTTAGCACGTAAGTATAATCCATGTTTAGCACCTTCTGGTAAAGTGTCACAGAATTTTTGTTCATACTCTAACTCTTCTTTCGTTAAATTCATAGGTCTAACTAATTTTAAATTCTCATACATAACTTCTGTTAGCGCATGATTTGGTAAATAATTTGCACATGCCGAGTCAAACTCAATTTCAAGTTCAGTCTCTGTCATAAGAGCCGCACCTTTTGCTATTTTATTTAATCTTTCGTATATTTCAGCCGCTTGCTCAGTTTTTGGAGCTCTTATGAAATAATGAAGCTTAGAAGTTGGTTGTACAACATTTGCCGACTCGCCGCCTACATCAATAAAAGCATAGTGGATTCTAGCTTGATCGATAATATGCTCTCTTAAGAACTGTACTCCTATATTCATTAATTCAGCTGCATCCAATGCACTTCTTCCTTTTTCTGGGGCTGCTGCTGCATGAGCTGATATTCCTTTAAATTTATAGTAAACTTGATAAACTGCTAAACTACTCTCTCCCCAAGCCTGATTAAAATCCATTGGGTGCCATGTTAAAGCAGCATCTAATTCATTAAAAACTCCATCTCTTGCCATAAAAGCTTTTCCATATCCACTTTCTTCAGCTGGACATCCAAATAGCTTTACAGTACCACTAAGGTTGTGGCGTTTGATATATTCTTTTATTCCTACTGCTCCAGCTAAAGACCCTATACCCAAAAGATTATGACCACATCCATGACCGTTATTTCCAGATACTATAGCCTCTTGCTTTGGTAAATCTGCAACTTGACTTAAGTTTCCTAATGCATCATATTCAGCTAAAATCCCTATAATTGGACGACCAGACCCTAAAGTAGCTACATAAGAGTGTTCCATATTAGCTACTCCTTTTTCAATTTTAAAACCTTCTTTTTCTAAAATTTTATAATGTTGTTCCACAGACTTTTCTGTTGCAAATCTAGTCTCTGGTGTTTCCCAGATGCAATCTGAAGCCTCATAAAATTCTTGACTTTTTTCTTCAATAATATCAATTATTTCTTTTTTTGCTTTATTCATATTTATTCCTCCAATTACAACTTATTTATTATTAAAATGTCATTCAATTTTATACTAATAGTCGAATTTAATTTATTCACTTTTTTTAATTAGCAATACACTAAGTCCACACAATAATGATGCTACAGTCATAAACATAAATGCTAGTGTAAATGATCCCATAGCTATTTTTATCAAGTATCCTAATATCATAGGTGCTAAAAATCCTCCTAGTGTTCCTCCAGTATTTATAATACCTATAGAAGAACCTATAATAGATTGATCAAAGATTTTATGTGACCATGTAAAAATAGCAGTAAATGCAGAAACAGAAACCATACTAACTAATATTAGACATATTACAGATATCACTAAACTATCAGAATATACAAATCCTAAAACTAAAATTGAACTTGTAACTGTAGCCCCAAGTATAAATCTTTTTTCTTTTCCATTAAACACTTTAGATAATAATGAACCAGCTAATATTGTTGCTATAGTTTGGAATACAG
>NZ_JAGHFM010000186.1 GCF_017888745.1 Terrisporobacter sp.
GATTTCTAGTAAATCTATGTTGGTATAAAATATAATAAAATAAGGTTAGTTAAGTTAGCCTTATTTTTTTGACAATATTAAAAAATAGAAAGAAGGGAATATAGTGAAAAAGTATACATTAAGTGAAATAACAAAAGAAGTAACTGGATCAAATGAAGACGATTATTACTGGGAAAGCGAAAAAGAATCTATACGTAATATACAGAGAACATTGAATGGTATATTTGGGAAGTATGAAATTACAGACTCAAATAAAAATCAATATATAGAAATTTATAAATTAATGTATGACGATGATAATATAAAGTCTCTGATGAATAAACAATCTAGAATATCTAAAAAAATAGAAAGAAAAGAAAAAACATTAATTATACCAACTGAATTTAAAAATAAAAAAATAAATGAAACAATAATGACTTTGCCAAGTGATAAATATGAATTTACAAAAGAAGAGCTAATGATAATTTTAGAGCTTTTACTAGAATTTTTTAGGGAACAAGAAAGTCATTTAGAATTTGCAATCGAAAATATGATAATTAATCTGAATTCAGAGGAATATGATTACTTATTAGATGAATTAGAAAAAGAATTAAGAAGAATAAAAATGTCTATTCAAGGATATCCATATGAAGAAAAAGTGGAAAAAATGAAAGAAATAAAAGAGTATTTAAGAAGCCAACGGTTAGAAATTGATAAAACAATAATGGATAATCTTATCCTTCCAAAATAAGTTTTAAAATTAAAATTATACCATAAGATTAGGGAATAAGTAAATGGTAAATTCTCTGATCTTATGGCTATTTTTTTACCATATTTTAGACTTAGGTGAGTATAGTACTATAGTTATAGACCTACGAGGTGACTAAAAAATATCATTTAGGAGGAATCTAAATATGGCAATTAAACATAGAAAAAGACTAGGAGAAGGAATACTAGTAAACAGATCTAAAACACTAGATAAAGAAGTAATACATGAGTCAGTAGAAAGAAGTTCATGTGAATTTAATCAAGAAATAGAAGCAATAAAGGAAGAAATGGATGAAAAAGTAAAAAGAAATAAATATGAAACTAAAAACTACTATAGTGATGGAGAAAAGCTATATGTGAAATCATCGGATAAACTTGGAAATATAAAACTTGGAAGGCATGTATGGGCTAAAGAAAACCATTATAACATAGATGACAAAACAGAAAAGATTCTGTTAGAGTTCATGACAGTAAGAAAAATGGAAACAGAATTACTTAACCGACATGACTGTTTAGTGGAACGTAATCTAATGAAATTACAAAATAAAGGAGGTGATATAGTTAAAAGTAATGGAAGACATGTAGTGGAATGTATAAGAGAATGTGAGGACTCTATTATTAAGAGATATATTCATTCCAAGTTAGGATTCATGGAGTATGATGGAAAGACAATATACAAACTACATGAAGCAATAGGAATAAATTCAACATATGTAGGTACATATGATGTTAAGCCAAAGGGATCATATGATGAATACATTAAAATGATACAAAATCATGTTGTAGGTAATGTAGAATTAGAATTTGCATTATTAAGTGGAGTATCATCAATTTTTTTAGGATATATAGGTGAAGATTTAGGATTAGACTCTAATATAATACATCTTGTTGGAAACTCAACTACTGGAAAATCAACAGCTTTAAAATTAGCTATATCATGTTTTGGTTATCCAGGTTCTAAAGGAGGTCTATATGGAACTTACAATGGAACAAATAATGCCTTAATAAAAAAACTAGGAGGTTTAAAAGGAGTACCATATGCTTTAGATGAGATATCTATGTCGGATAATAGCAACTTTACTAGATTTGTATATAGTTTAGCAAATGGAGCTGACAAGGAACGTTTAAACAAAGACTCTGAACTAATGGAAAAGGAATCTTGGTTGACAACAATATTATCTAATGGTGAAAAGTCTATAACTAGATCCTCTAATAATAATGCAGGATTACAAGTTAGAGTAATAGAAGCAGAAAACTTTAATTGGACTAAAAGTCCAGAACATGCAGAAGCTATAAATCATGTTATTTTAAATAACTATGGTCATTTAGCAATAGAATTTGCACAGTATTTATTAGATCAAAACAAAAATGAAGTAATTAAAAATTACAATCAAGAAAAAATTAATCTATACAATGAACTTCGTAAAAGAAATGTCTATGATGATATGTCAATGAGAAGATGTAGCAAGTTTGCTATTATCATACAAACTGCATTTATCATAGAAGAGTTATTAGATATAGAACTAGATATAGGAGGGATAGTAGACATGATAGTTAGTATAGAAAGAGAATCAATAAAGTATAGAAACTTCAATAAAGTAGTAATGGACTTTATAAAACAGTATGTAGATAGGTATAGAAATAAGTTTGATGGAAAATCAAAATCTAACTCACAAGAGATATTAGGAAAAATCACAGAGAAGGAAGACTATACAGAACTTCAAATGGAGCAACTTTCTTTTGAACTAATGATAAAAGAAGGAGGATACGAGGATAGAAAGATAGTTCTAAAAGAACTAAA
>NZ_JAGHFM010000384.1 GCF_017888745.1 Terrisporobacter sp.
ATAATACAGCAATTGGTTTAAAAATTAAAGAATTAAGAAATCAGAAAAAATTCACATTAAAATATTTGAGTGAACAAACAAATTTATCTACTGGTTTTCTATCACAATTGGAAAGAGGCATGACAAGTGTGGCTATAGACTCTTTAGCAAAAGTAGCAAAAGTACTAGAAGTTGATGTATTAGATTTTTTTGATGTTACAAGTGACTCAGGTACAACAAGCATAGTAAGAAGCTATGAAAGAAAATATACTTCTATAAATCCTGAAATAATTCAATATAATCTAAATAAAAATGCTCTTGCATATGATATGCTACCTAGGATACAAGAAGTAATGCCTCATAAGGATGAAAATCAAGAAAATATTGAATTATATTCTCACGAAGGCGAAGAATTTATATATGTATTAGAAGGAATACTGACACTAAATGTGGATAACATACAAACTGACTTATATCCGGGAGATAGTGCTCATATCAAGTCTATGTCTTCCCATAATTGGAGAAATAATACTTCAAAAATAGTAAAAATACTTACTGTAAATAATCCTAATCCATTTAAAGTATAATCCATAAAAAACATCTGTTTTTCTTTAGTATGTAAAAAAGAGATATGAAATCATATCTCTTTTCTGTTACTTCCATTTCCCCGTTCTAACAAAATTTTCCGCTCTATTATTAGCATTGTTAACTATATCCTCTTTATAACCCATTAAAGATAGTAGCTTGATAGCATTTCTTGATTTTGCTCTACCTTCTTTTAACTCATAATCAAATACAATATCATTTTCAGTTATCTCTTCTTCAAAATGATAATTACTAAAGTCATTTTCTAGTAAATAAGTTAGCTCAATATCATGACTCGCTGCAAAACATATACAGTTAGATTTATTCAAATGTTTTAATACTTCACTAGAAGAAGCAATTCTTTCTATAGTATTTGTTCCCCTTAAAATCTCATCTACAAAACATAAGCATGGTATATCTCTATTAGAATTATCTATAATTCTTTTTAAAGATTTTATTTCTACTATGTAATAACTTTCATTATTTAATACATCATCTTTAAGTGCCATAGATGTATATATATTAAATATTGATGAATTGTATTCTTTTGAACAAGTTGTATAAATACTTTGAGCTAAAATTTGATTTATTGCTATACTCTTTATAAAAGTAGATTTTCCAGAAGCATTGGAGCCTGTTATTAATACTCCACCTTTTGTTTTTAATGAATTTGTTACAGGATTTTCAATTAGAGGATGATATATTTCTGTAAATTCAATCAAGTTCTCTTCTTTATTATTACTTATTTTTAGATTTGGCTTTGAATAATATTGTAAAGACTCTCTAAAAGAAGCAACCCCTATCAAAGCATCTATAGTTCCTACATATTCATATATATTTTTTAAATATATTTTATTTTTAATAATCGTCTCTTTTACTTTTTCATATGTAATTAACTCTGATAAGAATATCATATTATAATATTCTCTAAAAACATTTAATTCTGACATCATAGAATTTTGATTTGATGTTACACTTTTCTTTTTAATTTTTTTTACCTTTTCCAAATCCTCTTTAATATCGTGAATATTTTCATCTATTTCTTTTATATTTTTATCTTTTATTTTATAAGCAATATTAAGACTTTTTATTAAATATGTAAAACCACCTGTATCTATTTGTTCAGTCTTATTCTTATAACTAATAAATATATTTAAACCTATTGAAAATAATGCAAAAAATAAAAATGATTTATTTAAAGCAGTTATGATAATACTTATAATAGGTAAAACTCTTAAAATACTATATATCAAGAGTTTACTCTTTGTATTATCATCTTCTGCAAACAGGCAAAGTGTAGCATTTGGGTCATTACTATCTCCTAGTTTTGCAAAGTCCAGTTGTAATTCTAATCTAATATCTTCATTATTTCTAAAATATTCTATTAGATTATTTCTTTTATTTAATATATCTATATCATTTATAGGATTTCGTAAAATATAATATAGTATTTCTTTTCCTGCTGTACTTTGAGTATTATTTATTTTTTTATAAATATTATCCATAGATAAATCACTCCATGTTATGTCATCTATAGATTCCTCATTTTTATTTCTAAAATAAGTAGATACATCTTTTATTTTATAATTAATATCTTCTATATCTACTTCTTTTCCATAGCCATTTA
>NZ_JAGHFM010000385.1 GCF_017888745.1 Terrisporobacter sp.
AAGTGACTGAGGTTGCACTAATTCCATTAGTGTAAACATAATACGTCCTCCCATAAAGTATATTTTGTCATTTTTTATAACATTTTTTAATCTATAATAGAATATCATAATTAGATATTTCAATTATCATATAAATTTTTTTAGATATATTTTTTTATTTTGATAAAATATATCTCTTTACTTTATAAAATGCATGCATTAAAACACTATATAAGTGGTTTAACACATGCATATTTTTTAATTTGTTATATTTAAGATAAATATTTGATTTGTTTTTAAGCTTCAGCTAAATTCTCTGAACATGTATCATTGTTACATAAGTCAATATTTTCTGATATAGCCTCTTCTTTAGGTAAAACTATATTAAGTATTAATGCTATTATAGCAGGTAATACAGTCTTAGATTCACCAAATATTAATTGAATAGATTCTGGGAAAGAATCAAAGAATCCAGGGACATAAGATACTCCAAGTCCAAGACCTAATGATACTGCAATTACCATAGCATTTCTTTCTGTTAATGGCTCACTAGTTATTAGTCTTATACCACTTACAACTATCATAGAAAACATAACTATTGAAGCTCCTCCAAGTACACTAGGTGGCATTAAAGATATAAGTGCTCCTACTTTAGGGAATATTCCAGCTAATATTAAAACAAATCCCCCTGTTGCAACGACAAATCTATTAACTATTTTTGTCATAGATATTATTCCTACATTTTGACCAAAAGAAGTGTTAGGTAACACGTTAAATATGGCAGCTATAAAACTACCTAAACCATCGGCAATTACTCCACCTATTATTTCTTTTTCACTAGCGTCACGACCAAGTCCAGAGCTTGCTATTGCTGTTATATTTCCTATAGTTTCTACAGTTGAAACAAGATACACAAATATCATAGCTATAATTGCATCTAGATGGAATGATATTCCTAATTTAAATGGTACTGGCACAGATAAAAGCGGTGCTTGTGATAAAGAAGAAAAATCTATTTTACCCATAGGTATAGCTACTATATACCCAACTACTAATCCAATAAGAATTGATGATATACTAAGCATTCCTTTAGTATATTGTTTGAAAAATATAACTGTAATTAGTACAATTGTACCTAATAATAAATTTGATGGTGAAGCAAAATCAACTGCTCCTTCTCCCCCAGCAAAATAAGTAACCCCTGTTGGCAAAAGTGCAATGCCCATAGTTAATACTACTATTCCTGTAACTACTGGTGGGAAATACTGTCTTATACGCTTAAGTATAAGTCCACCTAACAAGATTTCAGAAACTGCACCCACTAAACAAGCTCCTAGTAATCCATCTATACCATATTTCACACCTATGGCTATAGCTGCTGGCACAAAACCAAAACTCGTCCCCATTACTATAGGAAGCTTTGCTCCTACTGGACCAATTGGATAACATTGTAATAATGTTACTATTCCCGATACAAACATTGCACATTGAATCAATAATGCTTGAGTTTGCCCATCTAAATTTAGCACATTTGAAATTATTATAAGTGGTGCAACGTTCCCCACAAACATAGCTAATACATGTTGTAATCCCAGTGGTATTGCTTCACTTAATTTCGGTCTCCCATCTAACTGGTAAATAACTTTTGTATTCATAAAATTCTCCCTTAATAATAACTATATTCTTTATTTTTATATTATAGTTCGTTTTTTTTCTCTTCAATTATATATGTATAACCATTTTTTTACAACAGTTTTCCGAACTTTTTTTATTTTTTCTTTCTTTTTATACGTTATTATTTATGTATTTATTAGTTTTATTTTTGAAATATTAATATAGTCAAAATAG
>NZ_JAGHFM010000187.1 GCF_017888745.1 Terrisporobacter sp.
CCTATTGTTAGATATGAATCAATAGAAGAACAATTAAATTATAGAGATGAATCTCTTGAAAAATTTGGACAAGGTGTGGAACGTTTTATCCAAGGTTTAGGTAAGAAAGTATTACTTGCAAATAATATAGGTATGGTTTGGACAGCTATATCAGCTATGGATTTAGGTAATATGTCAGTATTAACTGCATGGGTAGGTATAATTGCTTATACATTCCAAATTTATTTTGACTTTAGTGGTTATTCAGATATGGCAATAGGTCTTGGAAAAATGTTTGGATTTGACTTTACAGAAAACTTCAACTTCCCATATATATCTAAAAGTGCTACAGAGTTTTGGAGGAGATGGCATATATCACTAGGCTCTTGGTTTAGAGAGTATATTTATATACCTCTTGGAGGAAATAGAGTTTCCTTAGGAAAACAAATCAGAAATATATTTGCAGTTTGGTTTTTAACTGGACTTTGGCATGGAGCAAGTTGGAACTTTATAGTATGGGGATTATATTATGGTATAATTCTATTATTAGAAAAAATGGTATTTAAAAACATACTTGAGAAAATTCCAAACTTTATAAAACATGCTTACACATTATTATTAGTAGTTATAGGATGGGTATTTTTTGCTAGTACAGATTTAACTATGGCAATAAATTATATCAAAGTTATGTTTAGTATAGGAAGTAATCCACTAATAGACAATACAGGTGTTTATTATCTCTATACTAATGCAATAATGTTTGTTATTTTAGCAATCTGTTCAACACCAATTGTTAAAATGATATTAGATAATATTGTAATTAAATCACAAACAAAATACGTTAATATTTCTTTAATTGTATATATGTTAATTTTATTTTTAGCTACGGCTTATTTAGTGAATGAAACTTATAATCCGTTCCTATACTTTAGATTCTAGGGGAGGGCGAGATTAATTATGAATAACAGAAAAAAAGATAGAAATAAAATTTTAAAAAAATCTTATTATAAAGCATGTGCAGTAATATTTATATTGTTTATAGGAATATTTGTATGTGCGAATTTAATTACTAAAGATAAGACTTACTCAGAGACAGAAAATAGAATTTTAGCTACAAAGCCTGACTTTACAATAGATAGATTATTAGAAGGTAGATTTACTTCTAAATTTGAAGACTATGTAGTAGACCAATTTATAGGAAGAGATTTCTTTACTAATATAAAAATGAGTGTAGACAAACTATTAGGAAGAAATCAAGCTAATGGAGTATTTTTAGGAAAAGATGGATATCTTATAGAAGACTTTACAGTTCCTAATGAAGAAGCAGTAAATCAAAATTTACAAGCCATTGATAATTTTACAAAGAGATATAAAGATGTTAAGCAATATATGCTAATTTCACCAACGTCAGTAGGTATATTAAAAGATAAACTTCCTTATAGTGCTCCAGTAATAGATCAAGAATCTTATTTAAAATCGTACAAAGAAAGGTTGACTTCAAGTATTAAATTTGTGGATGTTTATGAAACTTTAAATAATCACAAAGATGAGTATATATTTTATAAAACAGATCATCACTGGACAAGTTTAGGTGCTTTTTATTCTTATGAAAAATTAGCTGAAGATATGGGACTAAAGAAAAAAACAGATGATTATTACAATGTTCAATTAGTATCAAATGATTTCTTTGGAGCATTATCATCTAAGAGTGGATATGATGTGAAGGAAGGAGATAAAGTTCAAGTTTATATACCTGCTAAAAATGAGGAGCATGTAGTTGTAAATTATATAGAAGAACAAGAAAAATCAGCATCATTATACAGTAGTGAAGCTTTAGGACAAAAAGACAAGTATGAAGTATTCTTAAAAGGAAATCATCCTTTAGTTAAAATAAAAACTTCGTCTAAAAATAATAAGACATTACTTATATTTAAAGATTCTTATGCAAATAGCTTCATACCATTCTTAACAAATGATTTTAGTAAAATTATAGTGGTTGATCCGAGATACTACTACGAAGATATCGATAAATTAATGGAACAAGAAAATGTTAATGAAGTGTTGTATTTATACAATGCCAATACATTTTTTAATGATACATCTTTATCTCCAGTATTAAATAATGAATAAAGAAAATTCCCTAAGATTTAAATAATCTTTAGGGAATTTTTTATTTGGAGAAAATAAGGGTAGATTACAAAATTTAAGACAAATCATGGTAGAAAATGTAACATTTTATACATAATAATCATATTTTAAAGTAAATAAGTTATAAGCTTATTAAATATCAAAAAGGAGTAGATAGTATGTCAAATGAAGTTAATTATTCTCGTTTCTTTGGAGGATCTGGATTTAATTTTGGAGGGTGGTTATTACCGTTATTAGTGATTTTTATATTATTTTCATTTGGAGATGATTTATTAGAATTTATTTTCTGTGAAGATTCAGCTCTAATATGGATAATAATCTTAGTAGTATTATTTATGTTTATAGGTGAAGATGACGGTTGTTGCTGTTAGTTAAATAAGACATCCTTTTATAAATAAATTTATTTATAAAAGGATGTTTTTAAAAAAAGTAATAACACTTTTATGTTTACAACATATTATATATAGAAGAGTTTTGCCAAAATATAAGCATCTCGTATTTACATAAAATAGGCTATCTCTTTTAAATCAAAGGGAGGTAATTACATGAATAGTAGGCTAACTAGAATGTTTGAATGTATAGGGGGAACAGGATGGTGGATCATAGTTTTATTCTTTTTATTTTTAGCCTTCCAAGAATGTTGGGCTGAAATATCCATAGCAGACTGGATTCCATTTTTAATTCTACTACTAATAGTTTGTGCTTGTAATATGCCAGGAGATGATTGTAATTGTATAGATAATACTTCAGATTGCAATTGTTGTTGTTAGCATTTTATAAGAACAGGTAATTCCTATTTAAAGAAAAACTACTATTGTCATTTTATTAATTGGCAATAGTAGTTATCTTTAGAAATAGTCTTTTTTATAAAAACTAGCATAAATTTATTATCACAAATAATAAGTTTTGCATATTATATGTTAAGAGCGAAAGCTCAGCAAATAAAAACTTAAAATATATATCAACAGGAGGTATACAACAATGTTAGACAGATTATTTGGTGACGAAGGATTCTTTGGAGCAGGAGCTTGGTGGATAATAGTATTATTTTTCTTATTCTTAGCATTTGGAGATTGCTGGGAAGAAATGGATATGATGGCATGGATACCATTCTTAATTATACTATTAATACTTTGTAGCTGTGGTGGATGTATAGATTAATTTGACTAAATAAAAAAAGGGTGACAAAATTATGCTAGATAGATTTTTTGGTGATGAAGGATTTTTTGGGAATGGAGCTTGGTGGATAATAATATTATTCTTCTTATTCCTTGCATTTGGTGAAACTTGGGTAGACATAGATATATGTGCATGGATACCATTCTTAATATTATTATTAATAGTTTGTGCATCATCTGGATTTGGTTTTGATGATGGATGTGGATGCTAATTAGTATTTCACACAAATAAAACTAATTTGTAGTTAGAAGTAAGTTAGCGTGAACTTATACAAAGAGATATAAGTTTACGCTAATTTTTTTGTTATAAAAAATATTAAATAAAAATATAATAGTCTATTTATAGATATTCCGTTTTATTTAATAGATTATAAGTACATATTTATAATTGATTTTATTATACTTAACTGGAGTAAAGTAAATTGTTTTATTATTTAGGAAAAGACTTAATTTAGATTTATATTATAAAGAATATATATTTATTTTGTATAAAAAAATAAGTATATACATAATTTACTGCTATTGATAATTTTAAGACAAATATAACTTAAAAAATTTAGAGTGATTATTTGTATTATTTTTTGTAAAATAGTATTTATTATAAATTTTAGTTATTTCTAAATAAATAAAATTGAAACATATCATCAGGAGGATTAGCATGAAAGAATTAAATTTAAACAAAATAAACGAAGATATTAACAGATGTTTTCTTTGTAAAAAGCCAAGATGTAGACAGAACTGTCCGATAGATACACCGATACCACATATAATTGAAATGTTTAAAGAAGGAAAATTAGAAGAAGCTGGAGAAGTTTTATTTAATAATAATCCTTTATCAGCAATATGCGGTGTAATATGTCCTCACGAAGATCAGTGTTTAGGTAATTGTATAAGAGGAGTAAAAAGTGAGCCAGTTAAGTTTCATGAGTTAGAAACATATATATCAAGTGAATATTTAAAAAATGCAAAATTTAAACAAGAGAATGTAATTAATGATAGAATAGCAATTGTTGGTTCTGGGCCTGCTGGTATAACATTAGCTTTTGTACTTGCTAAAAAAGGATATAAAATAACTATATTTGAGAAAAACTCTGAAATTGGAGGAGTTTTAAGATACGGTATACCTGATTTTAGATTATCTAGAGAAATTTTAGATAATATAGAGGAAAGATTGTTAGAATTAAATGTTAAGATAAGATACAATGCTTTAGTTGGTCCTGTTTTAACTATTGATAAATTATTAGAAGATGGATACAGTGCAATATTTATAGGAACTGGAGTATGGAATCCAAGAACTTTAAGTATAAAAGGTGAAAGTTTAGGTCATGTTCATTATGCAATTAACTATTTAAAATCACCAAAATCATTTAGATTAGGAGAAAAAGTAGTTATAATAGGTGCTGGTAATGTAGCGATGGATGCAGCTAGAACAGCTAAATATTACGGTGCGAAAGATGTTAGAGTTGTATATAGAAAAGATTTCGAAGATATGACAGCAACTAATGCAGAAATAAATGATGCGAAAGAAGAAGGAGTAGATTTTGAGTTATTCAAGGCTCCTGTGGAAATCGTTGATGAAGGTGTTGTATTTATAGATACTAAAAAGGTTGAAGGTGAAGATGGAAAAGTTAGACTTGTTAATATAGATGGTTCTGAGAAACTTATGGAAGCTGATTCTGTAATAATAGCAGTTAGCCAAAGTCCAAAGAATAATATAGTTTCTAATACACAAAATCTTGAGACTAATAAACATGGACTGCTTGTTATAGATGATATAGGTCATACTACTAAGCAAGGGGTTTTTGCATCTGGTGATGTTGTTACTGGTGCTAGAACTGTTGTTGAGGCTGTAGCTCATGCTAAGTTGGTTGCAGAGAGTATTCATGA
>NZ_JAGHFM010000188.1 GCF_017888745.1 Terrisporobacter sp.
AAACATATTCGCTCGTACTAGATGACATTAGACCTCCATAAGTTAATAAAAATTCTACTTTATCACCTACCTTATAGTCATATTTTGTGTTACTTACATCTAATATCATATGATCTGAACTTGCACCTAATATTTCTATATGAGCGTCCATTGGAATCAAAGAGTCAATATTTATATCCTGTTTACCTATAGCTATGATTGCCCTTTTTAAAATTCCCCTATCTTCATAAACAGGCTTGTTTCCAAAAGCATCCACTCCTATTTCACCAATAGGAAACGATGGTTTTTCCTTACATTCAACTATTTGGCATACTAATTTAAATGCATCTTGATATGTTCCTTGTATCTTCTTACCATATGCTGTTTCTCTGCCAAGTACTATAGATTCACCTATTCTCAAATTATTGATACCTTCTGGCATATTATTATTTACCATTAAATCTATAGAACTTGAATTTCCTCCAGATACTATTTCTAAATTTATTCCAAATTCATCTTCTATCTTATGTGCTATACTTACCAACCTACCTGTATTTTCTCTAGATGGTATAATTGCTCCATAACAAGTTAAATTTGTGGCTATTCCGACTATTCTGATATTTTTTAATCTTAATATCTCTCTTATACTATTAAATAGTTCTTCTTCATAAAAATATCCTTCTCGTAAGTCTCCTAAGTCAAACATAATAGCTATCTTGTGAATAATATTTTTACTTTCACATAGTGCATTTAATTTCTTTATAGTTTCTAATTCTGAATTAAAACTAATATCACAATAATCAACAACTTCTTCCAACTCACTCATCATAGGTATTCTAAGCAATATTTTAGGTAAATTTATATCTTGTAATTTTTTCAAGTTTTGTACTCTTGAGTCTGCTATATAATCTATTCCTTCATTACATACTTGTTCTACTATTTCTTTTTGCGCACAAAATGATTTAGTTACAAAAGCTATATTTATATTTTTTTCATGGCACATTTGAGAAATTATTTTAGCATTATGTTTTAATTTATCTATATCTATTTCTAATCTAGGGTACATAATTTTTCCTCCTCAAACTTCAAACTTTTTAGCATGAGCTCAAGAGATGCCTTTTCATATTTTTTAGATAAAACACCCACAGATGCCATAATATAGTCATTATCTATCAATATCCTTGTTTTTTCCTTTGGAAATAGTAATTCCTTATTTTTATTATATCTAGTTATATAGTCTAGTATTTGAATTCTACCAGGGAGTCTAGTAAGCGCTCCCCCTGTACCAACTATATATCTTACTTCTGTTAAATCTTTTCCTTCTGCAATTTTACTCTTTCCACTAGTTCCATAAATATTTCTTATTTTCCCTGCATGCCTTAGCATCGCTTTTATAACAGCTTCTTTTGTCAACCTCTCTACAAATAGTATTTCTTCTTTTGAGTTTGGTATTGGTGGATAATTATTTATTATAGAGTCAATATCCATAGATAATTCATTTTGTAAATTATCTTTTCCTATAACTTCTACTATATTTTTCATATTTACATATACACCTAGATCTCCTTCAACACTTCTCTTCGATACAGGTTCAGGATTAATTAAAATTCTATTGATATAATCACTTCCACCTGTAACAGAGTGTACATCAGTAGTAGCTCCACCTACATCTATAGTTAATAAGTCTCCAATATTTTTATATAAAAGTTTAGAGGCTTCCATCACAGCTCCTGGAGTAGGAGTAATATTTTCATTAACCATGTTTTTAATATACTTCATTCCTGGTGCCGTAATTATATGCTCTTCAAATACATCTTGAATTATTTTTCTTGTAGGTTCAATATTTAATAAATCTATTTTAGGATATACATTTTCTGTTATATAAAGCTTATAATTCGTATCTTCAAATATTAGCCTTATTTCTTCTTGATTTTCAATATTACCTGCATATATAACTGGTATGCCTAAATTCATAGAAGCAATCATCTCCGCATTATAAATAGCAGTATCTCTTTCACCATAATCAACTCCACCAGCAATTAAAATTATGTTCGGATTTATTTCTTTTATTTTATTTAAATCAGTCCTTTTAATTCTACCTGATGTTACTTGACGGATTACTGCTCCAGCTCCTAAAGCAGCTTCTTTAGCTGCCTTTACTGTCATATCATAAACTAATCCATGAACAGTCATTTTTAATCCACCTGCTGCGCTAGAAGTTGCAAACATATCATTATACTCTATATCATCTACAGATAATTTATTAGCCAAATCTTTAATAGCACCTGATAAGCCATTTCTTACATCGCCACCTTCAAACACTGTTGTTGGAGATTGACCCTGACCTAAAAATATAGGATTATCAGAGTCAATATCTTGGAAAGCATTTACTACTGTGGTAGTACTTCCAATTTCAGCCACCAACACATCTATTTTTAAAGAAGATTTTTTATTTTCCATTATTGATTATTCATTTCTCTTCTTTTTTCAACTAAGAAAGTAGCTACATGTATACCTTTGCTATTTCTTCCAAACCCAGCATCTACTCCTTGTTCAACGGCTATTTCAGGTGTTACTTGTGTGCCTCCACAAGCAATCATGATTTTATCTCTTATACCTTTTTCTATACAGTAATCATTTAATTTCTTCATATTTTTATAATGAATATCATCATGACTTATTATTGTAGATGCAAGTATTGCATCAGCATTCAGCTCAATTGCTGCATCTACTAATTTTTCTACAGGTACAGAAGTTCCCATATAATGGCATTCTATACCATATTTTTCAATACCACCATGTTTTATATCTATTATTTCTCTTAAGCCAACTGAGTTTTCATCTTCTCCAACTGTAGCTGCAACTATTTTCATAGGCTTTTCTTCTATATCTGCTCTTATTTCTTCATCAGTTAATACTTTAGGTTCTTCCGGTATTACTAAGTCTTTTAAATCTATATCAAATGGAACTCTTCCCTTCATTTCAATCCTAGTTCCTTCAGATTCATGCATAACTTCTCTACTTATAACTTCTACTTCTTGTAAGTTCATTTTTTTGCCAAATTCAAGAGCTGCAAACTCAGCTGTTCTTTTATCAGTAGGAAGCATCATTGTTATCATTACAATTCCATCTGCACACCATTCCATTTCAGGCTTGATTTTAGTTCCATTTCTGTACTCTTGTGATTCTTCCAATCGATTTTCCACATTGTCAAAATCATCAAGTTCATCAATATATATTATTTTCTCTGGATTTTCAAATGTGCATCCGTCTATTAATACTGATGGATTATCTATAGCACTTTCATCATATTGAGCAACATTGTTATATCCGAAGTGAGCAGTTACAGGCGCCAAATAATCTTCATCTCTTTCATAAACAGTACCTTCTCCAACGCCACCTTTTATTTTCCTAGATATTCCATCTCCATTTCTTTCTGGATAATTTCCTGAATCAACAAAGAATCCTTGTTCTACAGACTCAAAATATCCACCTACTTCAAGTATTTCTTCCATATATAATACTGCTCTTTCTTTAAGTTCTCTTGCTTTATCTCTTAATTCTCCCACATCTTTAAGTTCTATCATATCCATAAGACCATCCATGCCAACTAAGGCTTGCTTAGCTGTATCACACGCTTCTATATTATATATATGCCAAGGTACATTTCTTCCTTCATCCGGTGTTATAGTTGATTGTATATCAGCTCTAGTTAAAACTGATGTCAATAAATTTAATACATGAGTAACTGTTGCTTCTCTGGTTGATGATTCCATATATTTAGTATTCATTTGCGCTCTCATTTTATAATCACTAAATAATTCTCTAAGTGCAACAGCATAAGGTAGGTCTATTCTTAAGCATGGTGCTGGAGGAGCTGTTGGTGGAACTGTTGATAAGCATATGTTAGATTTGTCTATTCCTACTTTTTCTGAGAATATAGAGTTTAAAGCATGTTGAACCATAAGTTCAGGCATTACCTTCCAAGCTTCTCTAGCAGTAGCATTAGCATTATGTGCTCCATCTATTTGAGCCATGTTAGCAAAAGCCATGATTTTTTTAGCTTCGCAAGCATCTACAAAAGACCTTACCATATTTATATTTCTATACAGTACATTATATTGTGGATCTTGATGTGCTCCATTAACTCCTTCCTCAGCAAACATTACTGCTACCTCAGGACCAGCAACACCACTTACATATGAGTGGTAATTTATAGGTCTTCCGACTTCTTCTTCTATAAAATCAAGAGCTTTTCTTTGCGCTCTTACTTGTTTCCTTGTTATCGGAACTCCCCCAATACCTTGAGGTGTACCTTCTATAAGTCCATCAAAATGTGACTGTCCTGCAGTTCTAATAACCATTAAGTGATCAGCACCATGATGAGCTGCCATTCTCATTCTTCTTATATCATCCTCAAATCTACCAGAAGCTATTTCAGTAGTTATGACTGGACTTGGTTGGGGGTCTATGTTATTAAAATACTTAGATGATGGTAAACCTACACTATTTTCTAAAGGTTTCGTACATTCTTTATATTCAAATGGTCCCATTTCAAGTTTTTCAACATGTTCTCTCCATACCCATCCTCTTCTTTTAGGTTTATATTTATCTAAATCTTTTAATATATAGTCTATATCTAACTTTTTATTTTCCTTTAACATGATTCTACCCCCTCTCTAAATAAATCTGTAACTTCATCCCAACATTCACCATTAACTAATAATAAACCAGCCTCTCTAACATTTATATTTTTAGATTTAGCTAACTTATAAACCACATGTCCTGCACCTTTACCTATAAGACCTCTTTCCATAACCCCTTCTAAAATAGGTTTTACTTCAAGAGAAGAGAACCCCATTCTCAATAAAACAGATCTTTCTATCGATGGTGTTGTATTTTTTTTACCAAGTTCTATCATTGGATCTACTATCTGACTAGCTAAACTCCAAAATCTTTCTTTTAACTCATCATCACTTAACTCTTGAAGATGCTTTCTTCTAGATTGAAAATCATCATCTCTTTTTTTCATAAATAATCCCCCCATCCACATCACTTCAAGTGAATTTTTTACCTATTTATTTCCTTACAATAAAAAATAATAATTATTATAAGTTATTTAAAACATCAACAACAAAATCTCTTGAGCTTTTTGTTTCTTTCATTAAGAACTCTATATCTTGATTACTTAGTTCATTAACCTCATCAATATTATTATGAGATATACAATTTTTTATAAATGATTTTCTAATTTTATCCATATCAACATCAACACATTTTAATAATTCTGGCCTTTCCGGTAATATTAAGTTTACTCCTGCAACTTCTTCTCTAGGATTTCCAAATTTTATATCTATTCCATTTTCTCTTGCAAAAGTAAGTTGTGGACATATGTGTTTGCCCGCACCTGTATACTCAGTCTCTTGCACTACTATTATTTGATCTTCATTTAATTCTTGAGCCAAAGAAAATGCTGCTGCTAAAGATGTATTCCCTGCAGGACCTCTTTCAATACCTTCTAATTGAGCCAGTAATTCAGTTGTATAGAAAACCTCACCTTGTTTTACAAGAACATATCTATCCATATATCTAAGTGGTCTAGCTGCAGATCTAGGTACATCAGATCTATCAGGCCATGTGCAAAATGGTATCCCAAAACCTGTATGTCCTGTTGTAAATGATTTTTTATTAAATTGATTATCACTTGCCATATGCAATCCTTTTAAATCAACACTAGCTCCTACTACTTTTGTATTAAGTGCGCCAGCTTTTATTAATCCCCTTGCAGTTCCAGTAAGGTTACCTCCTCCTGCATTTGTACAAACAACTATATCTGGATCTTGTTTATATTTTTCTCTAAATTGAATAGCTAACTCATATCCTAAAGTTTCCACACCTGCAATTCCAAATGGTGAATATAATGATGCATTAAAATATCCTGTTTCCTCTAATAAAACTAAGAATGTATAAAATAATTCTGGTCCAACAGTTAATTGAACTACTTCTGCTCCGTATGCTTCACATTTTCTTGCTTTTTCTATAATTTCAGGCTGACCTACACCTTTAGAATCATAACATTCTTGGACTATTATGCATTTTAAACCTTGCATTGCTGCTTGAGATGCTACTGCTGCACCATAGTTACCGCTAGTAGCTGCTATTACACCTTTATATCCCATTTTTTTAGCATGGTATACTGCGGTAGCCGCTCTTCGTGCTTTAAAACTACCAGATGCATTCATAGCTTCATCTTTTATGAAAATTCTAGCTCCTTTACCTTTTAGTGCACACGTTCTAGCTAACTTAGTCAAATTTTTAAGCTCTATTATAGGAGTATTTCCTACAGCATATTGCGATTGAATAGCTTCAATATCTTGTAATGTATATCCTGTTCCACTCATCATTTTTTCATAATCAAATCCTATTCCTTCTTGTTCAAAAGATGAGTAGTCCAATCCAATTGCATTTTTCATTATTTCATTATTTCTCCCCATAACTGCTTGGTAACTCATATCTTTAATTGATGCTGTATTATTCATTATCTACACCTCCAAATAATATTTCTTTAGCCTGTATTCCTATTTGGAGTAACTCTGGTATACATTTGCCATAATCATGAGTATAGTATGGATTTACTTTAAGTAAATTACCTTTTACAAGTCTGCCTGTAATAGTTTTCACTTCTACTAAATCTCCTATATAAGCATCTTTTTGTATAAATCCTTTAACCCACATTTCTAATGGTACTTTCTTAGTATCGTCTGGAACTTGTGGAGCTCTTTCTTCTGGAGTTAGCACTATATTGTGTATAATAACCCAATCATTAACTTTAGCGTCCATTTTTTCATCCCCTCATTAACTATTATTTTTTATTTAATTTTGATTCTTAATCTAACTCAACTTCTATTTGATTTCTTATGTCACCCATTATTGCTCTAGGCACCGGTATATCTAACATAGTTTTAAGACCTGGTCTAGCATTTATTATTAATGGAATAGAATTTACTATCATCGCATAAGTACCTACTCCTCCAGGTATTTCAGGATTTATTTGTAGATCAATATTTGGTATTCCTTTTATTGATATATAATCTCCTGTTTTAGTTCCTTCAGCTTCAGGTATTATTTGTTGTGGATGTTCCATTTCAATTAAAGTTTCTCCGTTTACATATCCATATCCACATTGTCTACATCCAGCAACATTTCCAGCCAAAGCTTCTCCGTACTTAGATTTTCTATTTACTGTAGTCATTATTGGTTCTTTTGTTTGTTCTATTTTATCTAGTTTCCATCCTACCCCATCAGCTATCATATTTATTGATTCTACAAATCCTACATGACCTGCTATAGTATCATTTTCTACACCTTTTATAAACTCTTCTTTGCTTACACCAACACCTTGTTCTACCATAACTGCTTTTCCAAATGGTGATAAATCATTTACTCTCTTAGCTTTTATGCTATCAACTTCTTCACAAGTTCCTGAAAGCGCTAATACTAGTAAATCTAATACAAACCCTGGATTTATTCCTGTTCCAAGTACACTTACCCCATTCTCTTTTGCCGCTTTATCCATTTGTTTAGCTAAATCTGGATCAGCAGCTTGTGGGTATGCCATTTGTTCTGCTGTTGATATAACATTTATCTTTCTATTTAGTAAAAACATTATTTTATCAAAAGCTTTTTTAGTAAATGAATCCGTTGCTAATAAAACAACATCTGCACTTTTTTCTTTAAAAGCTTCTTCATAATTTCCATTAATAATAACTTCTTGTCTTTCCCCTCTTTCAATTCCTAAAACATCATACATACTTTTTCCTGAGGTACTTCTACTACAAACAGATACTATTTCTACTCCTTCTTTTTTTAGAATCATATTTGCCATTCCTGTTCCCATAGCTCCAAATCCCCATATTCCAACTCTTACTTTTCTCATATATACATCCCCCTAAAATATTTATATTATTTACTAATTATTTAAAGCATAAATCATGCCAACTTTAGAATGAAAATAAATAATTATTAGAATATTGAAATTATAACCATTTCATTATGTTTTTTCATAAATAACAAGTAATATTTTTCTAATTAATAAAAAAAGAGCAATAATTTTTGCCCTTTAGAAAAAAATTTTGCTCTTTTATAATCTATTAAAATTTTTAATATTGTATTTTTTCATTTTATACTGTAAGTTTTGTCTATTCATACCTAGGATTAATGCAGCTTTGGTTATATTATAACCTGTCTTTTCCAATGATTTATATATGTACTTCTCTTCTATATCACTAATAATATTATCAAGTGTCTTATTCTCTAAATCATGTAAAGAATAATTGTTATTTTCTTTTTCTTCTTTTATATTATAATAGTCATTTAGAATAATCATACTTGCTTCAATTTGTATATCATCCTCCATCATACTCATAGTAGAATAAATAGTATTTTCCAATTCTCTTACATTCCCTTGCCAATCATAATTATTCAAAATCCTTATAGCTTCATCTGAGATACTTGCTACATTTTTCTCTAACTTCTTATTGTACTTTGTAATAAACTTTTTGCATAATATAGGGATATCATTTTCCCTATCTCTAAGTGGAGGAATTTCTATATGTATTACGTTAAGCCTATAATATAAGTCTTTTCTTATTTTATGTTCATTCAAAATAACTGATGGACTTTCATTTGTCGTTGCAATAACCCTTACATCTATAGGTATATCTTTAGTTCCTCCAACTCTTCTTACATAACCTTCTTGTAAAACTCTTAATAATTTAGCTTGTAACATCATAGGCATAGAATTTATCTCATCTAATAATAATGTTCCCTTATTAGCTTGTTCAAATAAACCCGGTCTATCTATGGCTCCAGTGAATCCACCCTTTGTAGTTCCGAAAAGTATACCTTCAAATAATGCTTCTGGTAAAGCTGCACAATTTTGTGCTATAAACGGATAGTTCTTTCTATTACTTCCATAGTGAATTGATTGGCTAATTAGCTCTTTACCTGTTCCAGTTTCACCATATATAAAGACTGATGCATCAGATTTACAAGCTCTCTTAGATCTTGATATTGCCTCTTTCATTGAGCTACTTTCACCCAGAATATCATCGAATTCATATCCTTTCTTTTGTTTATTACTCATTTTACTAATTGGGTACTCTTTATTTTTTATAACTTCATTTGATAAATCCTCTATAGCAGTTACATCCTTTGATATTTCAAGTGCTCCTATAAATTCACCTTTAATCTCAATTGGTATTGTTGTATTAATTGTTGTTATTTCTTTTCCATTTTTATCTAAATATTTTTGTATATTATCCTTGATGATTTGTTTTTTCTCCAGAACTTCTACTAATGTACTTCTATTTATTTTCATTTTATCCACTACATCAAAAAATGAATTATTTAAAATATCATGTCTATTCATTTTTTCCATTTTTTCTATAGAATCATTGTAGATTATAGTCTTTCCTTCTTTATCAACAAAATGTACTCCCTCATCGATGTTTTTTAATATTTTATCCATTATCTTAAAATATATTTCTTGATTCAACCTTATCACCCCAACACAAAAATAAATAATAATAAAAAAATTAAAACACTCTATATATTTATTTTATCACATATTATGATTTTTTTATGTGTGATATATTTTTGAATCAATATTTTATATAAAATAGGTATAAAACCTCTACATCAATTATTATACTCTAATAAACTTTTAAAGACTAAATTATCAATAGTTTTTGCTACACCACTCTCACTATTTGTATCTGTGACATAGTCAGCTATATTTTTTACACCTTCTTCTGCATTACCCATAGCAACACCAGTTCCTACAACTTCTATCATACTAACATCGTTGTAATTATCACCAAAAGCAACAATTTCTTCCATATTAATATTTAATAAATTAGAAAGAAATTCTACAGCCTTACCTTTAGTACTTCCTTCAGCCATAATTTCTAAATTATTTTTCCAAGATGAAGTTATTTCAACACCATCAATTTTATTCAAATCCTTTCTTACCGTATCTATTAATTCAACTCTATCAAGTTCCATTAAATTAAATTTTAATATGTTTTTATTTTTTATAGATTCCTTCAAATCTTTTTTAAATATGATTTCACACTTATCTGAAAATACTTTTTTTATAAAATCTATAATTATTTGTTTTTCTTCTTCAGTATCATATTTTTGAAGCACTATCTCATCTGTATAAATTTGATATTTTAAATGATATTTATCTAATATATCTATTATTTGTATACATTTATCTTGAGCTATAGAATTACAGTATAAAACCTCATCAGTTATAGGATTTTTTATTATAGACCCATTAGATGAAATTATAGGCATCTTCTCTTCTAAAAAGTCTATATGAACTTTAGCTGATTCATGAAATCTCCCTGTTGCAAAAACTACTTTTATCCCCATATCTTCTGCTTTCTTTAATGCAATTTTATTATCTTCTGTAATATTATTGTCTGTACCTAACACTGTACCATCCATATCTGTAACTATCATCTTATAATTATTCATGCATATTACCTCATTTTTAAATATTTATCTATTGTATATTTTATCATAAATAAATTAAATCTAATTTTATAATAATATTTATTTATATTAAAAATATTTTCAAAAAAATAGTATAAATAATTAATTATTTATACTATTTCATTATATTTTTATATTAAATTTATGTGTTAATATTTTTTATAAATCTTGAGTGACTTCACTTACCACTTCATCATCTTCTAATAATTTCAATTTTTTAGCGACTAACTTAGTAGTACTACCTTGAAGTATTAAAGTTATCAATATTGTCATAAAAACTATGGAAGAAATAATTTCATACCCTGGTAATTTCATAGTTGTTATTATACCACAAAGAGCTGCTGGTATAACGCCTGTTTCTCTAACCCACATCATAAATAATAATTGATTCTTATTCCACTTAGCTTTTCTATCTACTAAAGCGCATACTAATACAACTATTGGTCTTACTATAAAAATAAATGCCAATACTGTTATTAGTGATGGTACAAAATATTTAAATAAAATATCTAATTGAACTTGGCTACCTAGTATTATAAATATACACATTCTACATATAGTTCCTAATGTTTCTACAACATTGCAGTCAGCATCATAGTATTTTTGACTTAGCCATAACTTGAAGTTTCGTTTATTACCTGTTATCAAACCGACAATAAAACAAGACATATACCCGCTTCCACCTAAGTAAGTTGATAGTTCATAAGCTATTATAACTGACAGTATGGATATAATAGGAGTATATTCTTTAAAAATTCCTTTCGGGCTATCATTTACTAAAAATAATAGAGTAAGCCCAGTAACTACACCTATAATTATACCTATAATAGTCATCATAAAAAGACTATATAAATTTCCTTCCAAAGAGAAATTATCTCCTTGAATAATAGATAAAATAGCAACTGTTAGTATAGCTCCTGTTGCATCATTTAATGCTGACTCACTTATTACAGTTTGTTTAACCTTTTTATCTATCTTAACTTGATTAAATATAGGTACTATTGTTGCTGGATCTGTAGATGCTACTATAGCACCAGCTAATAAACAAGTTATAAAACTTACTTCAAAGCTAAAACTTATAAACTTTGCCATTAAAAATGTTGAAACTACTACCCCTAGAGTTGATAATAAAATTACTGTAACCTTAACATTTTTTAGTACCTTTAAACTGACTTCTTTCCCCCCTAGGTATAAAATAAATGCAGATCCAAATGTTAATATTAATTGATTTTCCAATTGAAATTGACTTATGTCAATCATATGAAATACTGATGGTCCTAACAAGATACCAACAATTAAGAATAATACTACGTCAGGTATATTTATCAATTCACTACCTTTACTACATATAATCCCTGTTATAGCTATAGTAGCTAAAAGAATTAATAATTGATTACACGCTATTGCATGTATTGAGGTCTCCATAACATCATCTCCCCTTCTTATACTGAAAGACCTTTCAAATTTTATAATTTAACTATATTCTATTATAAAACAAAAATGACCATTTATAATGGTCATTTTTGTTAAATTTGTGTTACGTTAAATTATTATTTAACACATATTAAATTATTTTTTTACATCATATTAAAGTATTATTCAACTACTGCTATTACTTCTATTTCAACTTTTACATCTTTAGGTAATCTAGCAACTTCTACACAAGCTCTAGCTGGTTTGTTTTCTCCAAAGTATTCAGCATAAACTTCATTTATTTGAGCAAATTCATTCATATCTTTTATGAAAACTGTAGTTTTAACTACATCAGAGAAATCAGCTCCTGCTTCTTTTAATATAGCTTGTAAATTCTTTAAAGATTGAGCTGTTTGAGCTTTAACATCTCCTTCTACTATTTCCATTGTTTCTGGAACAAAAGGAACTTGTCCTGATATAAATAATAAGTTTCCAGCTTTTACTGCTTGAGAATATGGACCTATAGCAGCTGGTGCATTATTCGTATGTATTACTTCATGTTTCATGTTATGTTACCTCCTAAAATTTCATATTCTAAAATTTTGTGTAATGTTTACCTTTAATATTATACACCTTTTTTTATGTAAAATCATCAAAAATGGCTAGATATCTAGCCATTTTTTTCTAATCATATTATCAATCTATTTTACAACGATGTTTATTAGTTTTTTAGGAACAGCAATAACTTTTACTACATTTTTACCTTCTATTGCTACTTTAACTTTATCATTTTCTAAAGCTACTTTTTCCATATCCTCTTTTGATATATTAGCATCCATAGATATTTTAGCTCTTAATTTCCCATTAATTTGAACAATTACTTCAACTTCATCTTGAACTAAAGCTGCTTCATCATATTTAGGCCAACTTATATCAAATACACTACCTTCTTTACCTATCATAGTCCATAATTCTTCACCAACATGTGGAGTAAACGGTGCTAAGATTGTTACTATAGTTTCGATACCTTCTCTTATTATTCCTTCGTTTCTAGTATCTAATTCTTTGTATTTGTACATTTCATTTATTAATTCCATTAATGATGCTATAGCAGTATTAAATCCGAATTTTTCACTTAAATCAGCAGTTACTTTTTTAAGCGTTGAATGTATAACTAATCTCATAGCCTTATCTTCTTTTGTTACAGCTTTTACTTCTGCATTAGATTTAGCTATTTCAGCTAATTCATCTACTAATCTATAAACTCTATTTATAAATCTGAAACATCCTTCAACACCTTGTTCAGACCAGTCTAAATCTCTTTCTGGTGGAGCTGCGAATAATACAAATAATCTAGCCGTATCTGCACCATACTCGTCTATTATTTCAAGAGGTGATACAGTATTTCCTTTAGACTTACTCATTTTGCTACCATTCATTAAAACCATACCTTGAGTTAATAAGTTTTTAAATGGCTCATCAAAATCAACCATTCCCATTGATTTAAACGCTTTAACGAAGAATCTAGCATAAAGTAAGTGCATTATAGCATGCTCTACCCCACCTATATATTGATCAACTGGCATCCATTTATTTACTATTTCTGTACTAAATGGTTCCTCAGTATTTTTAGGGTCTATGTATCTTAAGAAATACCAAGATGAATCTACAAAAGTATCCATAGTATCAACTTCTCTTCTTGCTTCTTTTCCACAGTGTGGACATGGAGTAGTTTTAAATTCTTGCGAAGTTGTAAGTGGAGAATCTCCTTTTCCTGTGAATTCTACATCTGTTGGTAATAATACTGGTAAATCTTTTTTATCTACTGGTACTATTCCACAATCATCACAGTAAACAACTGGTATCGGACATCCCCAATATCTTTGTCTAGATAATAACCAGTCTCTTAATCTGTAGTTAGTAGTCTTTTTACCTCTATTGTCTTTAGCTAGTTTTTCAACTATTTTTTCAAATGCTTCAGAAGCATCCATACCATTAAATTCTTCTGAATTTATCATTTTATTATCTTCATCTATAACTGGTATTACTTCTAAATCATATTTCTTAGCAAAATCACCATCTCTATCATCATGAGCCGGAACTGCCATTATTGCACCAGTACCATAATCAGCTAATACGTAATTTGCTATCCAAACTGGTATTTTCTTACCGTTTACTGGATTTATTACATATTTACCTATAAACATACCTTCTTTTTCAACATCAGAAGAAGTTCTTTCTATTTCAGTTTTAGTATGCATTTTAGCTATAAAAGCATTTACATCTGCTTCATATTCAGTCCCTGCAACTAACTCTTGAACTAATTCACTTTCTGGAGCTAAAACCATAAATGTAACACCGTAAGTAGTATCTGGTCTAGTTGTATAAACTGTCATAGATTTATCAGTTCCATCTACATCAAATACTAATTCAGCACCTTCTGATTTTCCTATCCAGTTTTTTTGCATTGTTTTAACTTTTTCTGGCCATCCATCTAATTTATCTAAATCATTTAGTAGTTCTTCTGCAAAAGCAGTAGTTTTGAAATACCATTGTTCTAAGTCTTTCTTAACAACTATAGTATCACATCTTTCACATTGACCTTGAACAACTTGCTCATTTGCAAGAACAGTCTCACATGATGGACACCAGTTAACGAAAGATTTCTTCTTGTATGCAAGTCCTGCTTCTAAAAATTTTAAGAATATTTCTTGTGTAAATCTATAGTATTCTGGCGTAGAAGTTGCTACTTCTCTTTCCCAATCATAACTAAGACCTAATAATTTTAATTGTCCCTTCATGTCTTCTATGTTTTCCATAGTCCATTTATGTGGATGTATTCCATGTTTTATAGCAGCATTCTCAGCTGGTAAACCAAATGAATCCCATCCCATTGGGTGAAGTACATTATATCCTTCCATTTTCTTAAATCTAGCTACCACATCACCTATAGAGTAGTTTCTAACGTGTCCCATATGTATTTTCCCAGATGGATAAGGGAACATTTCTAAAGTATAATAATTTGGCTTTGAAGTATCAGTTGTGTTAGTTTTATATTGATTATCTTCAACCCATTTTTGTTGCCATTTCTTTTCAATTTGTTTAAAATTGTAAACGCTCATTATTTACCTCCTTAGTTAATTTATTGAAATAATTTCCATAGATAATATTTTATCCAATTTAACAAATTTTACTTTGTTTTATATATATTAAAAAATCCCCGTCCTAAACTTCACGTTTAGGGACGAGGATATATATTCGCGGTACCACCCTAATTAGTTTACATATGTAAACTCTCTTAGATAGTCTTTATGCCAACTACGGCCAAATAATTTTATGCTAGCAAGTTCAAAAATAGTTTATACTAGTTTTCAGCAACCACTAGCTCTCTGTAATAAACAAAATTTCCTACTACTCTAACTTATTTGAATGTATTATTTATTTTCCTATAATATTAGCACTTTTATGCTAAAGTGTCAACATCAACGTATGGAGCATCTTTCCATAACTTTTCTAAGTTGTAGAATCCTCTAGTTTCTTCATTAAATATGTGAACAATTACATCACCATAATCAAGTAATATCCAAGTTTGCGTATCATATCCTTCTTTTGCTCTTGGCTCTACTCCTTGTTCAGTTAAAGCATCTTGTACATTATCAGCTATAGCTTTTACTTGTCTACTTGATCCAGCTGTAGCTATTACAAAATAATCACAAAGACTTGATACTTTTCCTATATTTATTATTGATATGTCTTGTCCTAATTTATCATCAATTGCATCGTATACAATTTTTGTCATCTGTTCAACAGTCATTTTCTGTCTCCTTTCGTTTTTAAAAGTACTTTAGATATTATAACACAAATATTCAATTATATATACAAATAAAATTACCTAAAATTTATCTATATTATGCTAAAATATTTGACTATATAATTGAAATCTAATAGTTTTTATTATAATCAGATAATTAACATTTTACAGTTTTATTATATATTATTGTATTTCCTTTAATAAATAATTTCTAGCACTTACAGTTCTTGGATGTATTAGTTGATTTCTCTCAATAACATATTTGATAGTATTATTAAAAGATAATAATAAAGCTTCATCTAATTTCCCGCCATAAGTTAATTCTCTTAGCTCATCTACCAAAGGAAACTTTCTCCCATCTTCTATTAAATCTGCCATATATATTATTTTCTCTAGAAGTGTCATATTTTCTCTACCTGTTGTATGATATTTTACAGCATTTATAATATCTTCTTCCTCAATATTAAATACATCCTTAATAATATATGAACCTATAATACTGTGAGATAAAGCTAGGTTATTTTCTTCTAAAGGATCTAGTTTTATATTAAATTTCTTAATACTGTATTCAACTTGTTCATCATTAAAATATTTTGCACAATCATGTATTAAGCCAGCTATTTTAGCTTTTTCAATATCACAATCATATATTTTACTTAATTTGACAGCACACTGGGATACACTTCTAGAGTGCTTTAATCTTTTTTCAGGAAGCATCTCTTTTAATTTATCTTCTATATTTTTATAATTCAATTTATTCAACTCCATAATTATATAAACATTTTTCTTTTATATATGTTTCCACATTTTCTGGTATTAGATACCTAACTGACTTACCTTGTTTTAACTGATCCCTTATATATGTAGACGATATATCCAAAGATGGAACATATACGTTTATTATTTTTGCATTATATTTTTTCTCAAGTTTTTCAATATAATCTTGAGCTCTAAGCAAACTTATACCTGGTCTTGTAGCAGCTATAAACGTAGCTAATTTAAAATTTTCTGCAACATCTTTCCAGGCCTCTATGTCGCATATAGCATCTGCTCCTGTTATAAAAAATAATTCGCATGTTGGATATACTCTTTTTAACTCCCTCAATGTATCTACAGTATAAGTCTTTCCATTTTTCTCAATTTCCATATCAGAAACCACAAAATTTTCATTTTTTACTGTAGCTAATAATACCATATTATAACGATCTTTTTTATCTGTTATATTCCAAAATTTATGAGGAGGGTTACCAGATGGTATGAAAATAACTTTATCTAAATTATATTTACATCTAATAAACTCAGCTGTTGCCAAATGAGCATAATGTATAGGATCAAAAGTTCCTCCTAAAATTCCTATTTTTAATTTGTCAGCATTATCCATAAAATTAGCTAGCTTTTCGTTATTTTTCAATATAGATTTATGCACTATATCGTTAATCCTCATTTTTATTCTCCTTTTTAT
>NZ_JAGHFM010000189.1 GCF_017888745.1 Terrisporobacter sp.
CCTTAATATTATTTTTTAATCCAAGATATAACATAATTAAAGTTATTTTCTTGGATATTTTCCATAGAATCAAGTGACACAAATTCCCCATTTTTATTATTTTCAATCGAGGATAAGTGGAAATGGCAAAGAGCAATCCCTATATCAATTTTAGTCAAGCCTTTAGTACTAGTAATATAAAAATGTATATTATTATCTTCTTTTAATACTCTCCAAGGCTGTTTGTTAAGTGCAGATGGAGCTAGTCTTAACATTTCAAGTGGTTCAACATATTCACCAGAAGTGCTAGGTTCAAGATGAGTATTAAAATCTTTATTGAAAAATAATTCTGAATAAGGTTTACGTTTGCTGCTATTATCACCTATTAAGGTTGCTATAAAAGATTTTTTACCACCTTCATATCCGACAGGTAAAACTATTGGTAATACTTCATTTTCTCTCAGATTAATTGCTTTTGCGAACCCTCCTTTATTAAATGTACCACCTAACCATACAGTGCCCAATCCTAAAGATGTACAGTATAAAATAACTTTTTCTAATGTATATCCTAGGGCTAGCAAAGATAGATCATCATTTTTACAGGCTGCTACTAAAAAGTAATTTGCTCCTTTTATAACTCCATAAGTTCCAAGTTTTAAATTTTTATGTGATTCATCTTTTCTTATAAGTTTAATTCTTATTTTTTTATTAAAAGGATTTTCTATATTATCAATATAGTTTTCTATTTTATTTATTATTTCTTCAGATATAGGTATGTTGTCATAGTTTCTAACTGAATGCCTAATTTCTACTAATTCTTTCACAGGTTTATTAAATATGGTGTTCAAAATAAATACCTCCATTGATTTATTTGACATTTATATGCATAAAACTTATAATTCTTTATTGACTAAGTAATATGATTTCTTGGAATAATGAGATTATATCATTGAATATAAACATATGTCTAATGTAATTAAATCATAAAAGTATAACTAAAAGTTATATATTATAATTTGATTTTAATATAAAAAATTGTAAAGTAGGAGATAAAATGAATTTACAACAGTTAGAATATTTTAAAATTATAGCTGAAACTAGAAATTTTACAACAGCTTCTAATATATTATCTGTAACTCAGCCAGCACTGAGTAAAGCCATATCAAAATTGGAAGAAGAATTAGATGTTTCACTTTTTGAAAAAGAAGGTAGAAATATAAAAATAACTAAATTTGGAGAGGAATTTTTTAAGTATGTTGATTCAGCGCTAAATGAAATTGAAAGAGGAAAAGAGAAACTTAAAGATATGAAAAAAAGTAATGATAGAGTTATTTCAATATCATCTAATCATTGTATTGGTTCAACTTTTATACCTTTTTTAATTAGTAATTTTATTAATAATAAATTACAAGTTAAATTTAATATTAATAATCAATCTACAGAAGAAATACTAAAAGATTTACAACATGGGAGAGTGGATTTCGGTTTTTTTGATAATATAGAGGAAATTGAAAAATATCAAGAAGTAGAGTTTAAACTTGTAAAAAAGGAAGAATATGTTTTAATAGTTCCTAAGAATCATCATTTGGCAAATAAAGAAGAAATTAATTTAAGTGAACTAAAAGATGAATATTTTATAGTATATAAAGATAAATCTTGTGGTGAAAAGATAACATACTCTGAATTTATAGATTATACTCCTAAAATACTTGCTGAACCTAGTGAGGGAGGTGTTCTTTCTGGATTAGTTGCATCTGGAGCAGGTATTGCCATAGTTTTAAACACACCAATAATGAATACTAATAAGATCTCTGTGATTAAGATCAAAGACAACATAGGATATAAGAGTATTTATATGGGATGGAATAAGGCTTTATATACTTCACAAATAAAAAAAGAATTTAAAGAATATACTTTGAGTTTGGTTAATGTATAAACTAGTAAAATACTTAATAAGATAAAACTTATATAATGATAAATATAGCAAAAATTAAAAAAATTAGAAAAATTTATTTGACAATTCTTGAAATAAGTATTACTATTAATTTCAAATAAGAAATTTATTAAATTAAAAAATTCTAGGTAAAGGAGAAATGGTGTTATGAAAAATTCACAAATAACAATAAAATTAAATATACAACTTCATCATCACCATCATAGAACCAAGGGATTGTAAATTATGAAATTTAATTCATAGATACAAGCCCTTTTCGTGCTATTAAAAAACGGCTTGTATCTATGGTGGAATATATAAATAGAAAAATATAAACCACATAGGTATTAAGCCTATGTGGTTTTTTTATACTTTAAGGGATTATAAATTATGTGAATTTTTGATAATTTATAATCCCAACTGATAAACTTGAGAAATGGACCAGGCGTTGGCGACATGAGCGAAGCGAATTTTTTATTATTTAAAATTAAAAAAATAGGAGGAGAAAGAGATGAAAAAAATATTAAAAAGATTAGGAGCAATATTACTAATATTAAGTTTTGTAGTTATAGGAGTAGGATGTGGAAAGTCAAAAGTAGATGAAAATAAAAATGAAATAGTTATAGGGTATGATAACACATACTTCCCAATGGGATTTTTAGATGAAAATGGAGATACAGTAGGATTTGACATTGATTTAGCAACTGAAACGTTTAAAAGATTAGGTATGAATGTGAAATTCCAAAGTATAGACTGGTCAATGAAAGAAACAGAATTAAAATCAGGAAATATTGATGCTATATGGAATGGATATTCACTTACAGAAGAAAGAAAAGAAAAAGTAGCTTACACAGATTCATATATGCAAAATGCTCAATTAATAGTAACTTTAAAAGATTCATCTATAAAAACTAAAAATGATTTGAAAGGTAAAATAGTTGGAACTCAGCAAGGATCAGCAGGTATGGAAGCTTTAGAAAAAGATATAGAAATAATAAACAGCATAGATGGTAAACAACCTATATTATATGATACATTCGATAAAGTATTTAGAGATTTAGAAGCTGGAAGAATAGATGCATTAGTAGGGGATGAAACTTTAGTCAAATACTATATAAAGCAAAAAGGTGAAGAAAAATACAAAATATTAGATGATAACTTTGGAAAAGAAGATTACGTAGTAGCTTTTAGAAAAGATGATACTGAGCTCAGAGATAAAGTTAATAATACAATAAAAGAAATTAAAGAAGATAAAAAGTTTGATGAAATATATAATAAATGGTTTGGGGACAATAATTAATTTTTAAAATAAAAAATTAAAAACTAAATATTATACAAAATTAAGTTTAAATATGCAACACAGAGAGGAAGATGGTCTATGTTAGAAGGAATAAGTATTACTTTATCAATATTTTTTATAACGTTAATAATATCAATACCACTTGGAATTTTGGTAGCATTTTTAAGAATATCTAAAAATAAATTAATAAGCAAAATTGCAAACATCTATATACTCATTATGAGAGGAACACCTTTACTTTTACAACTTGTATTTGTATTCTTTGGTCTTCCGTTGCTGGGAATAATATTTGATAGATTTGAAGCAGTAATTGTAGCATTTTCACTAAACTATGCAGCTTATTTTGCAGAAATATTTAGAGGTGGAATTCAATCTATTGATGAAGGTCAATATGAAGGCGCTTTTGTTTTAGGATTTAGTAAATTTGAAATGTATAGAAAAATTATATTTCCTCAAGTTATAAAAAGAGTTCTACCTGCCATGTCAAATGAGATAATAACTCTTATAAAAGATACATCAATAGTATATGCTATAGGATTAAATGATATTTTAAGAATAGCTCAAATAGCGCAAAATCAACAGGCAAGTATAATGCCTTTAATGGAAGCTGGGGCAATATATTTAGTATTAATAGCTATACTAACTCAAATGCTTAGAAAAATAGAAAATAAGTATGCTTATTATAGATAGGAGAGAAGAATATGTTGAAAGTAAGAAGACTAAATAAATCATTTGGTGATACAAAAGTTCTTAAAGATATATCTTTTGAAATAGAAAGTGGAGAAGTTTGTGTATTACTTGGAAAATCAGGAGCAGGAAAAACAACTATATTAAGATGTATAAATGGACTTGAGGAATTTGATAATGGAGAAATAATAGTAGATAACTGCATAATTAAAGATAAAAATCACATAGCAAAATATAGAGATAAAATAGGAATGGTATTTCAAAACTTTAATTTATTTCCTCATATGTCAGTCTTAGAAAATATAGTAGCGGCTCCGGTTAATGTATTAAAAATACCAAGAGAAGAAGCTATAAAAAAAGCTAAAGATATATTAAAAATAGTGGATTTGGAAGATAAAATAGATGCTTATCCTTTTGAATTATCAGGTGGTCAAAAACAAAGAGTTGCAATAGCAAGGGCTTGTGCATTAACACCAAAAGTACTTTGTTTTGATGAGCCAACTTCTGCCCTTGATGTGGAGTCAATTGAAAAAGTATCTTCTATAATTAAAGATTTAAGATCTAATGGAATGGCAATACTTATAATAACTCACGATATAGGATTTGCTAATACAATAAGTGATAAAATTATAAATATAAATGAAGGTATCATAACTGAGTAAGTTTCTGCTTAGATGTATAAATATGGGACATAAGAATTTATTCCATAAACTTTACTAATTTTAAGATACAGAATATTCTGTATATAATTAAATACAGTATAAATTTATTAAAGGTCTTTTATATATTTAGACAAAAATGTCTGCTATATAGGAGGCTTTTCTTTTTGTATAAAAATGAGATCCAATAAAGATGAGTAAAAAACAAAATTGTAAGAATTGCTTTAGTATTTTTTAATAATTATCTTAATATTTCTTAAGAATTCTTAAAGAATCTAGTAAGATTACTTTTTTATAATAATAACTGTAAGTAGATAGTAAGATTAGTTTTTTAAAATTTATATATAAATAAGAAATACGAGGTGATTTTATGAAAATTTTAATTTTAACAGGGGGATTTGGTATGGGGCATGATTCAGCAGCACAAGCTGTTAAGGAGATGATTTTGTCTAGTGAACCGTCAGCTAATATAGATATTATAGATATTATAGATTATATATTTCCAAAGTCAAGCAAAGTAATATATGGATGTTTTAATTTTATGGTAAGTAAATTTTCTGGTCTTTATAACTTTTTTAATAAATTTACAGCTAGAAGAACAAGTACGCCACTAAAAAAATCTGTTGTAAGAAAAATAGATTTGTTGCTAAAAAAATATGATATAGATATGGTTATTTCAACATTCCCAGCTTGTTCTCAATACATTTCAGCTTACAAAAAATCAAAAAAATGTGATATACCTCTTTATACTTATATAACAGATATTTGTGCTAATGAAGAGTGGATATCAGAAAAAACAGATATGTATTTTGTAGGAAGTGAAAATACTAAAAATTTATTACTTTCAAAGGGTGTGAAAGATGGAAAGATAGTGATTTCGGGTATACCTACAAAGCAAAAATTTAGAGAAGAAAAATTGGTAAATATAGAAGAAGATAAAAAAGAAGTATTAATCATGGGAGGAGGTTTAGGTCTTGTACCATACTATGACAATTTATTAAGTAAACTTTCAAACATGAACGATATAAATGTTACTTTTATAACAGGTAAAAATAAAAAATTATTAGATAAAATAAAAAAAGAATATCCTAAGATAAAAGCATTAGGATATACAGATAAGGTTGATGATTATATGAAAAAATCAGATTTAGTAATAACTAAGCCAGGAGGAATTACTTTATTTGAGGCGATTCACACAAATACACCTCTATATATAATTAGACCTTTTCTATATCAAGAAATTGAAAATGCTAGATTTATTCAAGAGCAAAATATTGGTAAAGTAGTTTGGACAAAGGGAACAGATATATGTGAAGATGTGACATCTTTACTAAAAAATGAGATATTATTAGATTATATGAAAAAAAATATGAAAGATATAAGTTGTAAATTGGAGACTTTATCACCATTGGTATATTATAATAAGAAGGAGGTTGGATTATGTTTTTAAATTTTATAATTATAATACTAGTGTTAATTTTAGCTTATAGTATAATACCAACCTATATATATAAGTTTAATCATAAATTGCTCAATCAAGATAATAAAAAAGAGAAAAGTTTTTATTTGACATTTGATGATGGACCTTCAGTGGAGTATACTTCTTCCCTTTTAGATTTATTGAAAGAGCATGATGTAAGAGCAACTTTTTTTGTAGTAGCCAGTTTTGCAAAATCAAATCCTAGTATAATAAAGAGGATGAAAGATGAAGGTCATATAATCGGGTTACATTCATTTGAGCATAGAAATGCATTATATCAAAGTAGGAATTATACAAAATGTGATTTTAAAAAAAGTATGGAAATAATGAATGAACTAGGTGTTGAAGTTAAGTATTTCAGACCACCTTGGGGACATTTTAATATAAATACAGTATTTGAAATCAAAAAATATAATCTTAAAACTGTTTTATGGGATGTAATGGCTGAAGATTGGGAAGGCAAAACTACTTCTAAAGTAATAGCAAAAAAATTGATAGATAGAAGTAAAAGTGGGGATATTATTTGTCTTCATGATGGACGTGGTAAAAATGAAGCACCATCTAGGACTATAGAAGCTTTAGGTGTAGTTTTACCGATTTGGAAAGGTAAGGGATATGAATTTTTAACGGTGGAGGATAGGTATGAATAAAAATAGTTCTACTAAAAATATGCTTTCAAAAAAACAAATCATAACAAATTCAATTGTATTTTTGGGATTAATTTTATTAACTTTTTCCATACTATTTCGTGGGAACAATGTAAGTGATATTATAAATATTATTTATAAAGTAGATAAAAAATATATTATAATAGGAATATTATGTATGTGTACATTTATTACTTGTGAGGCTATAAATATAAGAAGAAGTTTAAAACTATTTGGATATGAAACAAAAATATTTAGCTGTATAAAATATGCATTAGTTGGATTTTTCTTTAGTTCTATAACTCCTTCAGCATCAGGAGGACAGCCAATGCAGGTTTATTATATGTATAAAGATAAAGTTAATATAAGTCATTCAACACTTGCTTTACTTATAGATCTTGCAAGCTATCAATTTATTACTGTATTGTTGGCAATTATAGGAATGATAAGTCAATACTCTGTATTAAGTGAAAATCTAGGTCAAGTTAAATACTTATTGATTCTAGGTGTTATACTAAATACTTCGGCATTGATATTTATTTTAATAGCGATTTTTTCAAAAAAACTTATGTCAAAAATTATTGACTTTTTAGCTTTTATTTTAAAAATATTTACTTATAAAAAAGTAGATGAATTAAAGGTGAAGCTGTTAAACTATGTGAAAGAATATGAGAGTGGTGCAATATACTTTAAAGAAAATAAATTAACTGTAATAAAAATTATAATGACGACTTTAATACAAATAGTAGCTTTGCATAGTATTACATTTTGGACATATAAATCATTTGGACTAGATGAATATTCAATAATAACTGTAACTTTACTTCAAGCAGTTTTATTTATAAGTGTTTCAGCTTTGCCACTACCTGGCGCAGTAGGAGTAAGTGAAAGTGGATTTATGGTAATGTATAAAACATTATTCCCTACACACTTTCTTAGTTCGGCGATGATTTTAAGTAGAGGTGTTAGTTTTTATTTATTTATATTAGTTAGTGGCATAATAATCTCAACTACTTATTTATTTAGCATAAGAAAAATAAAGAATAAAAACAGTTATAGAGTCTTAGAGAGAAACATGGAGGTAAAAAATTTTGAATTATAATATACTTGTTGTTGAAGATGATATAGATATAATAAAACTACTTAAAATATATCTTGAAAATGACGGAAATAAAGTACTTTCAGCTAAAAATGGATTAGAGGCATTAGAAGTAATGGAAAACACTAAAATAGATTTAGTAGTAATGGATATAATGATGCCACATATGGACGGTTACGAATTAACTAAAAGGATAAGAGAAAAACTTAATATACCAATTCTTATGCTTTCAGCTAAAAATGAAGATGCTGATAAAATATTAGGATTAAATTTAGGTGCAGATGATTATATTACAAAGCCATTTAATCCTCTAGAAATCGTGGCAAGGGTGAATTCAAATTTACGTAGATTTTATGATTTAAATAAATCTATTGAGGTGGATAATAATAAAGAAAAATTAGTTGTGGGAGAGCTTGTCTTAGACACACAGAAAATGACATTATTTAAAGGTGAAGATGAGATTATAGTTACACCAACAGAATTTAAAATACTATCTCTACTTATGAAGACACCTGGAAGAGTATATACAAAAGTCCAAATTTATGAAGCAATTAACGGTGAATATTTTGATAGTGATGACAATACAATTATGGTTCATATTTCAAGACTTCGTGACAAAGTAGAAAATGAATC
Source organism: Terrisporobacter sp. (assembly GCF_017888745.1). Lineage (GTDB taxonomy): Bacteria > Bacillota > Clostridia > Peptostreptococcales > Peptostreptococcaceae > Terrisporobacter. The sequence continues at coordinate 8,418 of NZ_JAGHFM010000189.1, forward strand.
TAAAAATCCTGAATACATTAAAACTGTAAGGGGGATTGGATATAAAATTGAAAAGAAATAAATTAAAAAATATAAGTTTTTTTACACTTTTAGTAGGGAATTATATACTTTTTACAGTTGCTATTGCATTTATTATAGTAAGTATAGTAGCCGCATTAAACTATAGACTAAATTATATTTTAAGAGAACCTAATATTGATGGTTTAATAGATAGTATTAGTAATCTTTCCTCTGAAGAATATGATAAAATTCCTTTAGAGTATTTAATTGGTAAGGATTCATATATTATACTTTTGGATAAAAATAACAAAATCATATACCAAAGTAATATACAAAATGGTAAAACATCACTTACAAAAGATGAATTGAAATGTATTCAAAATTACTATCATGATAGTGAAACATACATAGAAGAATACTATAATGATAAAGGTGAAAAAAATATAGCTGTAACAATATATTATTATGGTGATCATGATAAACAAGACAAAATATATGTAGTTGATAAAGATTTAAACTTAATATATACAAATACTAAAATGGATAAAAAATCCTTCACTAAAAGGGAATTTGCTTATTTAACAGGTGAATATCCAATGGGTTATAGTGTTAGAAAATCTAAATTTAATGATAAATATAATAATAAGTTAACACTTGTATCATATGTTCCAGTTGCAGGTGCAGAAGTATGGGAAGAAATAGATAAAGCAAATATAATAGCTATTGTTGGATTTGTAGTTATGTATATTTTATTGACTGGTGTATTCATCATTTGGATGAACAGAAAAGTAAAAAAACCACTTAAACTTTTAAATAAAGCAATTGTTAATGTCAAGAATGGAAAAGGAGAAACATATCTAAATTATGAAGGACCTAAAGAATTCTCTGATATATGTGATAACTTTAATAATATGTCAAAGCAGTTGTCTGATAGTGAGAAAAAACGTAAAAAATTAGAAGAAGATAAACAAAAGATGCTTGCTGATATATCTCATGATTTAAAAACACCTATAACCGTGATTAAAGGATACTCTAAAGCTATTTGTGATGGTTTGGTTTCGAAAGAAGAATTAGATCAGTACCTTATGACTATTTACAAAAAGTCAGATAGCTTAGATGAGTTAATTAATACATTCCATGAGTACAGTAAACTAGAGCATCCGGAGTATAAGCTTTCTTTAGAAAAATTAGACATATGTGAATATACAAGGGTATATTTAGCTCAAAAATATGAAGAAGTTTATATAAATGGAGTAGATTTAGAAGCGGAAATTCCAGAAGAAGCTATATATTGTTATATTGATAAGATTCAGCTAAAAAGAGTTTATGAGAATATAGTTTCTAATTCTTTAAAACATAACAATAAAGGTATATCCATATATTTTGAAGTAAAGCAAATAGAAGATAAAGTTAAGATCAGTATAGCAGACAATGGATGTGGTATTCCAAAAGATATTGTAAAAAATATTTTTGATCCATTTATAGTAGGAGAGAAGTCTAGAACTAAACAAGGTTCTGGATTGGGACTAGCTTTAAGTAAAAAAATAGTACAAGCACATGGTGGAAGTATAAACATTGTTACTGCGAGAAAAGATTATACAACAGAATTTGAAATTATGCTTAGAAAAAAATAATAACATATTTTGATAAGAAGACACATTGATGATTTTCAGTGTGTTTTTTTTATGTATACAAATGATATAATAAAAGAAAATGAGTTATGAAGATTTAATAAAGGCTATTAATTAAAGTACAATTTAAAAAATGAACATAAAATATATTATTGATTTAAATATATAAATAATATAATGTTTATGTATATACATTTATTTGTTTTGTGTATATTGATGAACTGGAAAAACAGTTTGGTAAGAAAATAGTTAGAAACAAATCTGCAAGTGGAACAGAAATCTTAGAAGAGTTTGGTGAACATGAAATAGAGACTGGAGATGTTATTGTTTATACATCGGCGGATTCAGTATTACAAATTTGTGGTCATGAAGAAGTTATGGGATTAGAAAACTTATATAAGTATTGTCAAATTGCTAGAAAAGTTACAATGAAACCAGAGTGGAAGGTAGGAAGGGTTATTGCAAGACCGTATATAGGGAATAATAAATTTGAGTTTAAAAGAACTAGCAATCGTCATGACTATGCGATAAAACCATATAATAAGACAGTATTAGATTCTTTAAAGGAAAATAAATTTGATGTAATTGCTATAGGAAAAATCAATGATATATTTGATGGTCAAGGTATAACAGAGTATTGTACATCTAGAAGTAGTGTACATGGTATGGAGCAGACTATTGAAATGTTAGATAGAGATTTTAATGGATTGTGCTTTGTAAACTTAGTGGATTTTGATGCTTTATGGGGACATAGACGAAATCAAGAAGGATATGGTAAAGAGCTTGACAAATTTGACAAATTGCTAGGAATAGTACTTGAAAAATTAAGAGATAATGATCTACTTATTATTACAGCAGATCATGGAAATGATCCTACTTATATAGGAACAGATCATACAAGAGAAATGGTGCCTCTACTTATATACTCACCATATATGACTAGTAGTGGATTAATTGAAACAGGGGATACATTTGCCAATATAGGAGCTACTATTTTAGATAACTTTGAATTAGAAGAGCTAGATAATTGTATTGGAAAATCAATTTTAGATAAACTTATATAATAGAATATGAAAATAAATATAAATAAAAGCCATCGTTATGATGGCTCTTATTTATATAGAACAATATGTCATATGAATAAAAATATACTAAAATTAAATTTTTAATCTAAAAGTTGATTTACAATGTATTGATTATTATTTTATACTACCATTCATACTTAAAGTTGAATTGAACCTTTTGTGTGTGACAATATAAAACAACCTATGCTACCTTTTTCCTATATGATATAGGAGAAAGGTAGTTTAATTTTGATTGTATTCTTTAAGTATTATAATAATCTATATACTCCGTTACAATTTCAATAACCATATTTGTACTTATTCTTTTTACATATTTCAATGATAGATTTTTAATTTTCTGAACCATCTTAACAAAGTCATAATTTGAGATTTATTTTTAATATCTAATTTATTCCCATACAAATGGTTCACTTCAATTAAGATGATTGTTTTTTATGAACTCTTTAATTTTTATAAATGTTTCTTCGCTAATATCATGTTCCATACGACAAGCATCTTTTTTTGCAACTTCTTCACTTACTCCAATTAGTATTAAAGCTTTTGTTAAAATATTATGACGTTCATATATATTTTCAGCAATTATCTTGCCTTTATTAGTAAGATAGATATATGAATTTTCATCCATTTCAATAAGATTATCTCTTTTAAGTTTTTTCATAGCCACGCTAACACTAGGTTTGCTATATCCCATTTCATTTACAATATCTATTGAACGTACATAAGATAATTTACTACTTAAAATTAATATGGTTTCTAAATAATCTTCCATAGATTCTTGGCTTTTCATTTTGTATTATATACCTCCATAAGTAATAAGATTATTATAAAATAATTTAAAATATAAGAAAAGTAGATAAATATTAATAATGAAAATATATACTTGATTAAATATATAGTTATTTTATAAATGATAATAAATATTATTTGAAAATGATTGACTGTTGAAAAAAGTTATGATATATTTTAATTAAATAAAAGTTAGTTATAACTAACTAAATCTAGGTTGTAGTTGAAAAATTAAAATGATGATTGCAAGTAATAAAAATTATAATGAAAAGAGGGATTTTTATGAGTAAAATAGCAGTTGTTTATTGGAGTGGAACAGGAAACACAGAGTCAATGGCAGAACTTATTATAGAAGGGATAAAATCTGAATCTATAGATGTAGATGTTTATACTGCAGATGAGTTCTCTTGTGATAAAGCTAATGAATATGATGTATTTGCTTTTGGTTGCCCATCTATGGGTGTGGAAGAGTTAGAAGAAAGTGAATTTGAACCTATGTTTTCATCAGTTAAGTCTCATCTAAAAGGTAAAAAAGTTGCTTTATTTGGATCTTATGGATGGGGAGATGGTGAATGGATGAGAAATTGGGAGCAAGATTGCATTGATAATGGTTGTGATATTATTAGTGATTGTGTCATAGTAAATGAAGCTCCAGACGAAAAGTCTAGTGAAGATTGTAAAGACCTTGGGAAAAAATTAGCAAAAGTAGTTAAAGAATTAGCTGAAGCTTAAAATAATAAAAATAAATTATACTTAAATAAAACAAAGTGGTGTTAAATTACACCACTTTTATTTGTATGTTCATATATTGTGATATTGGTGATTTTGATAAAAAGGTGACAAAAATTAATAGAAGCAATGTTACATTTAATTCATTTATCTATTCAATTTACCTTAAATCTATTAATACTCATCAAGAATTAATAAAATAATAAATTTTTTATTATATATATAAGAGAAAAGTTAAATTATAGTTAAAAGTGAAAAAATGTTATAAATTTAACTTGAAAATATTATATAATATATTACAAGGAGGTGGTATATGTTGATAGGAGTGATGATTATATGTGCATTAGTTCTATTAATATGCATAACATCAAGCAAAGTATTATATAAATTTGGAGTACCTATTCTTTTAATATTCATTATTTTAGGAATGTTATTTGGCTCTGATGGAGTTGTAGGTATATATTTTGATAACTATGAACTTACAAACTATCTTTGTTCTATTGCGTTGATTTTTATAATGTTTTATGGAGGATTCGGAACTAACTGGGAAATGGCAAAGCCAGTTGCAATTCCATCCATACTTATGTCAACTCTAGGAGTTATTATTACAGCAGGTCTAACAGGGTTATTCTGTGTAGTAGTATTTAATACAACATTGTTAGAAGGTTTACTTATCGGATCTATAGTTGCATCTACAGATGCAGCATCAGTGTTTTCTATTTTACGTTCGCAAAAATTAAATTTAAAAGGATCTATTGCATCAATATTGGAAATTGAAAGTGGAAGTAATGATCCAATAGCATATATGATGACTGTGATTATACTAGGATTAATGTCTAATGGTGGTTATGGAAATATAATTCCTATGCTATTTACTCAGATTGTAGTTGGTATTATATCAGCAGTTATTTTAGCTAAATTAACGGTATATTTATTAAGAAATATTAATTTTGAAATAGAAGGATTTTATCCTATATTTGTTACAGCTATTGCTGTCTTGTCTTACGCACTAAGTGAATATTTAGGTGGTAATGGGTATTTAAGTGCGTATATAGCCGGTATTATGATAGGAAATAGTAAAATACCTCATAAAAAAACTATATTCCAATTTTTTGATGGTGTATCATGGCTTATGCAAATAATGTTATTCTTCTTATTGGGATTATTATCATTCCCATCAAAAATTTCATCAATAATGGTACAGGGTATAGTTATATCAGTATTTATGATTTTAATAGCAAGACCTATTGCAACATTTAGTGTATTAAGTTGGTTTAAAGTACCATTTAAACAACAAATATTTATATCTTGGGTAGGACTTAGAGGAGCGGCATCTATAGCTTTTGCCATATATGCTGTTACTTATGGAGTACCAATTCACAATGATATTTTCCATATTATATTCTTTGTAGCATTGTTTTCTGTTGCAGTACAAGGAACTCTTATACCTAAAATAGCGAAAAAGCTTGATCTAATAGATGATGAATCTTCTGTATTAAAAACTTTCAATGATTATAAAGAAGAAATAGGTACTAAATTAATAGAAATTTTAATTGATTCAAATAGTCATTTAGCTAATAAAACTATAATGGACTCTAATATACCAGAAGATATTCTTATAGTAATGATAAAAAGAGGCGGAGATGTATTTGTTCCAAATGGATCTACTTTAATATTAGCAGGAGATATATTGGTAGTAACAGGTAATAATTTAGAAAAATTTAGAGAATATAAAGAAGAAAAAAGTACAAAACTTATGGAAGTTACTGTTTCTAAAAAGAGTCATCTAGCCAACAAAACTATTGTAGATGTAAGCATACCAGAAGATATTTTAATAGTAATGATAAAGAGAGAAGGAAGTGTAATAATACCTAATGGTTCTACATTAATACTTCCAGGAGATATATTAGTAATAACAGGAACTTGCCTTGATGAAGTAAATGAACTAGCGACTTCTTAGTTAAAAAGATTAGTATAGAATAAGTTTTAATATGAATTTTATTAAGTTTGATGAAGTTACATTAGTAAAAATTAAAAATATTGTTAATATAATAAAAAAGCTAGAGATATCTCTAGCTTTTTTATTATAAAAGTTTATTTAAAATTGAATCTATTACATAATCTCTATTATTACTAAAATTCATAATTAATCCATCATAAAATTTATCTGATATCTCAAGCAAGTTTTTTATATTTGATAAGGTATGTAAAAAATCATATTTACCTATAGTACCTATTATATATCCTATCAAAATTTCTAAAATTTCAGTAGCTTTTTCTTCCCAATTTGAACCTTGCTTCAAAACAGATTGTACATAAGGATTTAAAACTATATATGTACTTAACTTACCTATTTCATCACTAGTATAGTTTTTTATATTATTTTTAGCATTAACCATATATTCATCTGTTAGAAAAACACCATTTAATAGATCTGATATAACATTGATTATATAATTTGTTATATCTTTATCACTACTTTGAGTTAAAGCATTTATTATTATTTTATCCGAATTATTTTCCTTATAATTTATCAAATCTTTTAATTTCATAATTATACCTCCATTTTTATATAATAACTATTATATAATGAATGGTTTCGATTGTGAAAGTATATAAATTAATAAAAAGTTGGATTTAATAACATAATTAAAATATGATATAATATTTCATGCACAAATATATAAAAATAAAAATATATAAAATATAAATTATATATGATTAAATATTTTGTACAGGAGGAAGTCATGGAAAAACTATTGAGGAAAATCGACTCTTACTTTTTAGGAGTTTTACTAGAAATTTTTTTAATATTTGCGTTATTTATATTTGATGAAAGTATATCAAGTAGAATTTTAGATTTTATTATGCTTTGTATAACTTTTTTTATAGGTATAATTACTTATTTAGGAGGAGTAGTTGTAGGTCTTATAGCAAGCTCTATTGTAATATTTGTATATGCTAGTTATATTTTTTACATTAACTTAATAAGAGGTATAGAGATAGAGTTCTTATCTTATGTATGGATGATTGCTATTCCTATAATTTCTTTTACAATAGGAAAATTGGGAAATAGTATATCTACACTTCAACAATCAAATATAACACTTAGAAATAATTATAAAAATCTAGTTACAATAGATAAGAAAACTGGATTAGGAAATATAAGATTATTTTATATGAACTTAGAAAAGGAAATGAGCAAAACAAGACGTCATAAATCGTATTTAACACTTATGCTAATAAAATTACCTTACTATAAAGAAATAAAGAAAATACTTGGAGAATCAAAAACGAGTAAACTAATAAAAGATTTAAGCAATATTATTATAGCTTCAACAAGAAGTGAAGATGAAAGATATACTATAGAAGATGATACTTTAGCTATTATTATGGCAAATACTAATTTTGATGGTGCAAAAATTGTAAGTAATAGAATAAAAGAAGGATTGGCAGATTTGAAATTAAGATTAAAGGAAGAAAATGATTATATTGATATAGATTTAAAGATTGCCATAGTAGAATACAAGGATGATTTCAAAACATCTTTAGAATTTAAAATGGCAACTGAAGAGGAACTACAATATGATGTTTAAAAAGAAATTGTCAATAATAAGCCTAGTTATAATATTATTTTGTAGTAGCATATCTAGTGTATATGCTGATGAGAAAAAATCTTTAATAATTTATGAGGTAGAAACAAATATAAATGAAACTGACAATAAAGTTAATTATTTGAATGAGTTATTATATGTTTTTAATTCAAAGGTAGAAAAAATTAATACAAATGACTATAAAACTGGATATATGAACAAATTTCATTCAGTATTTATCGTGAACATTAAATATGACATAGAAAATAAAAGTGTTTTACAGGATTTATCTAAATATAAAAACAAAATTTATTGGATAGAAGATAAAATAGAAAATTTAATAGATTTTAACGATAAATATGATATGAGTTATGAATCAAAGAATCATAGTATAAATAAATTAATTTATAGAGATGAAACCTTGTTAATAGAGTCAGGAGATCTATTTAATATAATTAAACCATCTAAAGATTCTAAGGTATTAGCTCAAATGAGTGATGGATTTAACACCTATCCTTTTATAATAAATGAAAAAAATTTATTTTATATATCTAGATGGGATTTGGATGAGTCTTATATATTTGAAGACTCTTTAAATGATTTTTATGAAAGTAATAAATTTAATAAAGGTGATATTTTTGTAAGGATAGAGGATGTTCATCCTTTTACAGATACAAATAAATTAAGAGAGGTAGCAGATTATCTTTATTCTCAGGACGTTCCTTTTATGATAGCTTTAATTCCAACCTTTGTAGATTCTAAAACCAAGACTATAAATACATTAGATTTAAATCCGGAGTATATTGAAACAATAAAATATATGCAAGATAAAGGTGGATCTGTAATACTTCATGGATACACACATCAAATTGGAAATGAAGAAGTAAGTGGTGAAGGGTATGAGTTTTGGGATATGAAAAATGATAAACCTATAGATGAGGATATAGAAATATATGTTAAAGATAGGATATTAAGTGGACTTAGACTTTGTATAAAAAATGGAATATATCCTTTAGGATTTGAAGCACCTCATTATGCTATGAATATTCACGGATATAAAGAAATAAAGAAATATTTTTCAACATATGTAGGTCAATATCAAAATAATGACTATAATTTTGTCACTAATTCACCTCCTTATACTATAGAAAACAGTAATGCTTTTAATAAGTTAATTCCAGAAAATCTAGGTTATGTTGATGATACAGACATGTTTTCTATTGACAAGATAAAAGAAAACTTTAAAAAATTATCTATGGTTAGAGGATATAGTGGAGGATTTTTCTTTCATCCATACTTAGACATTGAATACTTAAAGGAAGTAGTAGAATACTTAAAAGATGAAAGAGTAGACTTTATAGATTTAAAAGAACAAGATAATTATGTAAAGATAGATGATATAAACATTACATCTAAGAATGGAAATATTAGAGTCAGCTATGATGAATCAAAATCAATTTCTAAGAATAATGAAAAATCTAAATTTGAGACTTTTATACAAAATATTAATAATGTTGTAATAACCTTTATAGTAGCAGTATTAATACTATTTATAATAATTTTTATAGTATTTAGAAGGATTAATACTAATAAATTTACGAGGAGATAAGAATGAAAATTTTAAGTTTTGTGGACTATGTATTTTTATTTTCTTTAATTTCTATTTGGGCCATTTTATTAATAAATATAATACTAGCCATTAGTGGATATATTTATTATTTAAAGAACTTAAAATTTAAGGATGAGAGATTAGAAGAATATCCTTTTGTATCAATTCTAGTTCCAGCTCATAATGAAGGCAAAGTAATAGGAAAAACTGTGGAATCTCTTTTATTACTAGATTATCCCTTAGATAAGATGGAGCTTATAGTTATAAATGATAACTCGTCTGATGATTCAAAGGATATACTTCAAAGTATAAAAAATAGATATAGGAGATATAATTTCACAATAATAAATACAGATAATATAACTGGAGGAAAAGGAAAATCAAATGCATTAAATATAGGATATCAAGTTGCTAAGGGTGATTATATTGCCATATACGATGCAGACAATACTCCAGAAAAAACAGCTCTTAGATATTTAATACAAACTATAGTTAGAGATGATACTTTAGGAGCAGTAATAGGTAAATTTAGGACAAGAAATAAACATAAAAATATATTAACAAAATTTATAAACATTGAGACCTTAAGTTTTCAATGGATTGCTCAAGCAGGAAGAAGACAATTATTAGGTCTTTGTACAATACCAGGTACAAATTTCGTATTAAGAAGAAGTGCCATAGAAAAACTAGGTGGATGGGATACAAAAGCTATAGCAGAAGATACAGAAATTAGTTTTAGAATTTATAAAATGGGACAAAGAATAACTTATGTGCCTCAATCTGTAACCTGGGAACAAGAGCCAGAAACAGTTAATGTATGGATGAAACAGAGAACTAGATGGGTCAAGGGAAATATATATGTATTAGTAAAATATATAACAAATTTATTTAAGGGAAAACAAAATCGAGTTTTATTTGATATATTGTATTTCTTTTCTGTATATTTTCTGTTTTTAACTTCTGTAGTAATATCAGATATTATTTTTGTATTAGGTTTATTTAATTTAGTTGAGATAAATATTCCATTTAATTTTATTATTATTTGGATATTATCTTACATATTATTTGTGATTCAAGTAAGTATCACGCTTAGTATGGAAAAAGGTGAAGGTGATTTAAGTAATATTCTACTTGTAGCATTAATGTATTTTACTTATTCTCAAATGTGGTTAATAGTTGCAATAAAAGGCATGCTTAGTTATATTTCAGATGCAATACACAAAAGAGAAGCGAAATGGTACAAAACAGAAAGGTTTTAAGGAGATAAAATTTATGAAATTAATTGCAATTATAATGGCGGCAATGATTAGTTTTGCAAGTGGTGGTATATGTTTTGCTGAGAATGATAGCAATGTTAAGGCTTATAAATTTGAAAATTATATAAAAATGAGTGGCGTTATTAGTAGTAGTGAGAAATTCTTTAATATAGAAGATAATTGGAATGTTAAAGATGTAAAATTAAATTTAGTATTTACTAAAAGTGAGTTATTAGATGTTGATTATTCTACAATAACCATATTAGTAAATGATACTCCAATTGAATCTCAAAGACTAAGTGGTAAAAAAGAATATAAAAAAGAAACTATAATAGATATACCAAATGATGTGATTAATGAGGGATATAATAAAGTAACTATAAAAGCATATAAAACAATATCTGATAAAGTATGTAGAGATGATTCTAATACTGCAAACTGGTTAGTTATTCATAATGAAAGTAGCGTAAATGTGAATTATGTTTATAAAAAAACTTCTAATAAAATTAATGAATATGAAAATAATTATTTAAACATTGATAATGGATTAAACTTACAAACTAGCATAGTAGTTCCAGATAATTATTCTTCTGGAGAATTAAGTGCAGGAATGATTTTAAGTGGAGACTTCGGAAGTAAAATAAAATATGAAGACTTTAATTTTGATTTTAAACTATATTCAGAATTTGAAAATAAAAATAACAATGTAATTTTCATAGGAAAAGAAAAAAATTCACCCAAAGAAGTTTTGAAACTACTAGCTAAAGAAGAAAGAGATGATTTAAATAAAAACTGTGTAATAAAACAAATACCATCTCCTTTTGATAAAAATAAAATGATGCTACTTATTATATCAAACAATGATGAATTATTAAAAAATTCAGCTAAACTTATAAGTAGTAATGACTTAATTAGTAATTTAAATAAAGATAGTATAATTATTAATGAGAATTCAGATATAAGTGATTTAATAAAAAAAGATGATGATAATAGAGTATATTTAGAAGAATTAGGTTATGAAGATTTAGTTGTGAAGGGACCATTTTCTCAGGAGATAATAATTGATATAAATACTACTAAAAACAAGGTCGTAACAAATAATTCTAAATTAAGTTTTAAGATGAGATATGCTGAGAATTTAGATTTTAATAGATCTTTAGTGACGGTATATGTAAACAATGTTGCTATTGGAAGTAAAAAGTTATCTAAAGATAAAAGTGATGATGATTTAATTCAACTAAGTTTACCAAGTGAGGTAGCAGGTAAAAATTATTATCAGGTAAAAGTAGTATTTAACTTAGAACTTTTAGATTTAGCTTGTGTAACTAGAGATACAGATAATCCATGGGCATATATTTCTAAAGAATCTTATATAGAATTTGATTATAATGACAATACATCTTTAAATTTTAGTAACTATCCATTTCCGTTTATAAAAGAAGGAAAATATAATGACCTTAAAATTGTTGTTCCTAATAAATTAAGTTCTAAAGAATTAACAAATATAGCAGGAATTATTACTTATATGGGACATGATATAAATTCTAATTTAGGAGATTTAAGTGTAGTCAATGAAAATGAGATAAATAGAAAAGATAAAAATAGTAACTTAATAGTAATAGGAACTCCAAAGAATAACTCTTTAATAAAAGATTTAAATAATGATTTAAACGTCAAGTTTACTGATGATTATAAAGGGTTTCAGTCAAATGAAAAAATTAAGTTTATTGGAGACTATTCCTCAGAATTAATTTCTATACAATTAATAAATTCACCTTATAAAAAAGATAAAAGTATATTAGCTATAGCTTCTCCAAACAATAGTAATTTGAATTTAATAAATAAGTATTTAAATGATTTAGAAATTACAAAATCACTTAAAGGTGATACTATTTTATTAGGTGAAGATGGATATGTAGAAGAGCTAAATTATCACAAAACAGAAGATAAAGAAGATAAGGTTCAGATTGAAAATAAAAAGCTTAATAATCAATCTAAAATATTTATTGCAATATCATTATTCTTATTTATTACTATAATAACTTCTATTATATTATTAATAAAAAAACATAAAAATAATTAATTTAAGGAGATATAATGAAGAAGAAAATATTATTTTTACTTATATCATTAATTTTGGTTTTAGGATTTAGTATAAATTTTTTTAAAAAAGATGAAATACAAACAGAAAAAATAAAGTCTATTAATCTGTCTACAGATTACGATATCAAACAAGCATTAAAAGATGTAAAAACCTTAAAGGTGAATACAGTAAATGTTCCAATTGTTATTGAGATTCCAAGTCTTACGTCAAATGAAATGAAAATAAATGAGTATAGTAAAGATAAAGCTATAAAATTAATTAAAAAATTAAAAAATGATAATATAAAAGTTATATTAGAGGCATATCCATGGATAGATAATGGAAGCGAGTATGAAACAGAATACAATCCTTCTGATAAAAAATCTTTCTTTAAGGATTGGAAAAATATACTCTCAGTACTTATTAAAGATATAGGTAATAAATATGATGTGGATATTATGATAGCAGGTTCAAATTTTACTGTATTAGAACCTTATGAAGACGAATGGTGTAATATAATTAATTATGTTAAAGAAAATTTTAATGGAGAAGTAACATATAAAACTTCTTGGTGGTACACAGCTTCATGGGATGAGGAAAGTATTAAAAAATATAATGCAAAGTTAAATAATAAATTATTTTCTAAAGTAGACTTTATTTCAATAGCAGCTTATTTTGAGCTTAGTGGAAAAAGTGAAAATAAAGTAAATGAATTAGTAAATTATTTAAGTTCTACAAACATATATAATAGAAATCAAAATGTAGTGAAAGAAATAAATAATTTTTACAAAAAATATAAAAAAGAAATATACTTTGGTGAATTAGGTTTTCCGAGAAAAAATAATGCAGCAACTCATCCTTGGGATAGTAATGTATCTAGTATTTATAACGATAAAGAACAAGCAAGATGCTTTGAAGCATATAAAAAAGTATTTGAAGATAAGAATTATATAAAAGGATTTTCAGTTTTTGCTGTTGGTGAAAAGGGAAATGATAAGAATTTTTATCCATCAAAAGAAAGTATAGAAGTTATATCTAGTTGGTATAATTAAAAATCTATGGTTTATTTTTAAGAAGTAGTAAGCTTATAAAAGGTTTACTACTTTTTATTTAGGAAAAATAAATTTAAACTAAGGGACATATGTCCTTTTGCTATTTTAGAATAATGATAAAATAATAATATAAGAAAATACTTTACAGGAGTAATATCGACATGAATAAAAGCCTATGTTGTGATTGTATAAAAAATCAAAAGGCAATAGATTTTATTAACAAGATACCCAGTAATATTAAATCTAAAACAAAAATTAGAAAAGTAGAAAAAGAAAAATTAGTGGTACTAAAAGGAAATCCTATAAAAAACATATATATAAGTTGTCAAGGTCAGATGCAAGTTAGAAATGAATTTGAAAATGGATTTATTTATAGTTTTGCTAGTATAAAGCCAATTTCATATATTGGTGTAATAGAAATGATGGCTAATAAAGATACATACTCATCAACACTACAGACTACAAGTGAGTGTATAATTATTGAAATACCAATAGAAGATTTTAGATATTGGATAAATATAGATCATCAGTTGACTCTAGATATACTTCAATTCATTTCTAAAAGTATGTATGAGCAATCACTAAAAACAGGAGAGTCATTAGCTTATCCTGCTATATTTATATTGATAAACTATTTATTAAATGTTTTTGAAAGCGAAGATTTAGATACTGTATTCTTAGAAAAAAGTAGAGAAGAAATAGGTGCAATACTAGGATTTTCAGTAAGGACTATTAATAGAAATTTAAAAATATTAAAAGAAGAAAATTTAATTACTGTAAATAGAAAAGGAATCATAATAACCAAAGATCAATTTTATAAATTATCTAGTAAATTAGATAAGATTAAAGATGATAAACATAGATAGATATATACTTAGGAGGAAATTTTAATTATGGAACAAGTATTAAACATTATAAAAAATAGGTCTTTAACTTATAATCAGCAAGTTTTACAATTGGCAGGACAAGCAGAAAGTACTCTTGATGTATTAAACATTGATGAAGAAACTCAAAAACTACTTGATGCAGAAATAATATGCTCAATGTTTGAAGGAAATGCTCCTTACAGACCAAGATATATAATACCAGATTATAAAATACTAATGGAAAAAGGGTGTAAGTTCTTAGACTTAGATGTTCCTACTGATATTTGGGAAGCTACTAATAACTTATTAATATTTTACAAACATGTACCTTCAATAACATCATATCCAGTTTATTTAGGGAACCTAGATGATTTATTAGAACCTTTTGTAAAGGATGAGGAAGAAGCATATAAAGCTATAAAATTATTTATAAAACATATAGATAGAACTTTAACAGATTCATTTGTTCATGCTAATATAGGACCAAAGGATACAAAAGCAGGAAGAATGGTACTTAGAGCAATGGAAGAATTAGAGGTCGCAGTACCTAACTTAACAGTTAAATATGACAAAGATATAACTTCAAATGATTTTGCTAAACTTTGTGCAAAAACAGCTTTAGTAACTGCTAAACCAAGTTTTGCAAATCACAAGATGGACATAGTAGATTTTGGAACTGAAAATTATGCTCTAGCCTCTTGTTATAATGGATTTATAATAGGTGGGGGAGGATATACCCTAGTAAGGCTTGTTTTAAGTAGATTAGCAGAGCAGTCGGAATCAGTAGAAGACTTCTTAGAAAATAAGATACCATTTGTAGCTAATAAAATGTTAAATTATATAGAAGAAAGAACTAGATTCTTAGTGGAAGAAGCTGCCTTCTTTAATACTAATTTCCTTGTTAAAGAAGGATTTATAAAAAAAGAACTATTTACAGGAATGTTTGGTATGGTAGGTCTAGCTGAAGCAGTTAATCATTTACTAAATGTAACTGAGCAAAAGGATAGATTTGGATATGGAAAAGAAGCAAATGATTTAGGATTAAAAATCATAGAAAAAATAAATGAAATAGTTTCTTCATATAAATCAAAATATGTTGAATGTTTCGGTGGAAGCCATGTATTACATGCTCAAGTTGGTATAGATACAGATCAAGGAATATCACCAGGATGTAGAATACCAGTTGGAGAAGAGCCTGAATTATTCAAGCATATAATACAATCTGCTCCATATCATAAATACTTTTTCAATGGAATAGGAGACATATTTGTATTTGAAGATACTTATAAAGAAAATTTAGAAGCAATAGTTAATGTTATAGATGGAGCTTTTAATAGTGGAATAAGATATATATCAGTCTATTCTGATAGTTGTGACGTAGTGCGTGTTACTGGATATCTTGTAAAAAAATCTGAAGTTGCAGAGCTTGAAAGTGGAAAAGCTGTTAAAAATAATGCTACAGTATTTGGTATGAATGCAAAAAATGGAGCTAAAGCTTTTGATAGAAGGATAAGAGACTAATTATGGCATTAATTAATAAGATAATTCCTTTTTCTTGTATAGATGGACCAGGAAATAGGACAGCAATATTTTTTCAAGGATGTAACTTTAAATGTACTTATTGCCATAACCCAGAAACTATTAATAAGTGTATAAACTGTGGCAAATGTGTAAAAACTTGCCCAGTAAATGCGCTAGAAATTATAAATAAAAAGGTTATATGGGATAAAGATACTTGTGTAGATTGTGATCAATGTATTAGAACTTGTGAACATTTATCAACTCCTAAAGTTATTGATTATAATGTAGATGAACTTTTTGATGAAATAAAAGAAATAGCGCCTTTTATACAGGGGATAACTGTAAGTGGTGGAGAATGTACCCTTAATGCAGACTTTTTAGTAGAATTATTTAAAAAAGTAAAGAATGAGCTTAATTTAACTTGTTTTGCAGATACTAACGGAAGTATTGATTTAAGTGAATATGAAGAATTAGTTAAGCATACAGATAAATTTATGCTAGATGTCAAGAGTATAGACGAATACGAGCATAAAAAGATTACAGGATGTAATAATGATATTGTACTAAAAAACTTAAAATATCTTTTAGATAAAAATAAACTTCATGAAGTGAGAACAGTAATTGCTCCGAATATGAATAATGAATCTACAGTCAGAGAAATAGCAAGGATTGTAGATAATAAATGTAAAATTAAGCTTAACACTTATAGAAAATATGGTGTAAGAAAAGAAGGTTTAGAACTACATGGAGAGATAAGTCCTAGTAAAGAAGAAATGCAAAAATATTTTGATATAATTGGATAGAAATTAGTATAAATAAAATTATATAATAAAAGGGATGAGCTAAAACTTCATCCCTTTTTAATTTCTATAATTAAGTTTTTACTTACTAAAATTAATCATATTCACTACACATAACATAATAGGTTTTATTTAATTTACTCTCTCAACATATTTACAGTTGCACTCAATATGATTTAAAAACATTAATAGTCTTTCATAAAGAGGATGAGAATCCTGACCGTAAGCACTTTCTAAATTGTAGCCAATTTCTTTTACAGTTTTTTTACCATCTATTTGCAAAAACACAAAACTGCTATACTTATCTAGTTCTATTTTCTTATACATAGGAATTTTAAACTTTAATTTTCTAAAAAACTTTTGTATGAAGTGATCTTGTTTTTCTAAAATAGTTACAGTTTCATTTTCAACTTCATAGCTGATTTTATTACTAATTTTGAAAACTAAATTTAATACATCCTCATTATTCATTATTTTTTACCTTAGATTTCATAATAGGTATAGTAGCAAAGATAACTAAAAGAACTAGTAAAATTATTGCCATACCATTGCCAGCAGCAAAGCCACTAGGAACATTTCCACCAACTATACCTGTAACTTGGCATATGATACCTATAAGTCCTAATATAGAACCACCAGCAACTAAACCTGAAGATAAACTTATACCATTAGAAACTTTAACTTCTTTATCCTTATCACTCTTAGAAGTTTTTTCAACAAATACACGGATTAAAGCACCAACTAATATTATAGAAGTAGTGGCAATTGGTAAATAGAATCCTATAGCAACTGTCATTATAGGAAGATCTAATAAATATAAAACTATTGCCATAAATACACCTACTATTATCATAACCCAAGGTAAATCACCTGACATTATACCAGATGTTAATGTTGACATTAAGTTAGCTTGAGGTAGAGCAAAAGGTGGATTATCACCAGTTATTTTAAGTTGATCTGATAATAATATCATTACACCAACAACTACTACAACACCAACTATACTAGCTATTGCAAAGTAACGTTGCATTTCATTTTTATTACCACCGATTACATAAGTTACTTTTTGAGATTGACAGTATCCACCAGCAATTGCTATGGCAACAACTATAAATGAACCAAATAGAAGTAATGATTTATTGTTTTCTGGAGATGTCCATCCCATAATAACAAATATTAAAGTAGCTATTACTAAAGAAGCTATTGTCATACCAGATACAGGAAGGTTAGATGTTCCTATAGTACCTGTTAGACGTCCTGCAACTATGACAAATAATAATGATAAAATAAGTGATAATATAGCACCAACTATGGCCATCATAAAGTTACCACCAGATATTAAAAATGCAGCTATAAATCCTATTACTACACCACCTAATAATATTATCATTTCAATAGAAGAACCATTAGAATCTGTAGAAGATGATTTTGCTTTTACAGTCTCTTGAATAGAAGCTATTATAGTAGGTATAAGTTTTACTGCTCCAATCAATCCACCACAAAGCATCATACCTGCACCAATGTATTTAACATAGCTACCAGCAATAGTTTGCACATCCATTTGGTTTATAGGCATTGATGGATTATTCCAAACAACAGCACTCTCTCCAGCCATGTCAACAAAGTAACCAATTAAAGGAGTTATACCAAATGCTGATAATATAGACCCTGCAAACATTGTTAATGAAACATCAAGACCTACAATAAATCCAATTCCTAATAAAAGTGGATTAACTTCTAAATCAAACTTCCATTTGTACCATTTACTTCCGATAAAAGTAATTACATTGTTTGTAACATTTAAAAATGAACTAGTTAAAATAGTTATAGCTCCACCAATACCAAATCCCATTCCCATATACTTCATAGAATCTCCACCGTGATCAGACGCTACTAATGTTTCAGAAATAGCCATTGATTCAGGATAAACTAATTTACCATGTTCTTCAACTATTAAATAATTGTGAACAAGTGATGCTATACCAATACCAAATAAAACACCACCAATACCAACTGCAATTCCTTCTAAAAATGTTATCTTACCACCTATTAAAATTACAGCAGGTAAAACGAAAATAAGTCCACTAGCAACAGACTCCCCACCACTAGACATACCTTGGATTAAGTTTTTTCCAAGTATTCCTTTTTGTTTTGCGAAAATACTAACTAGAGCTGAACCTATTATTGCACCAGGAATACCGGCAGCCACTGTAAGACCAGCTTTCATACCTGAGTATGCAGTTGAAGCAGCAAAAACTGCTGATAATATGATACCTATAACTAGAACGGCTATATTTCCGCCAGTTCTTGACTTATCTGTTATGTAAGGTACATAATCTTTACCAGAGACACCTCCATAAGCGCCTTTAGGTAATTTTTTATTCATTTTAATCCCCCCTTTTTTATATATTATAATATGAAATCAAGTTATATGAATGTTAAATTAGCTATAAATTAAATTTTTTATTTAAAAATTAAAAAGAAAAATATTAAAATATAAAGATACTAAAAATAAAAAATATTAAAAATAAAAATTTTATATTGACATTTAATTTAGAAAACGATATCATTTAAGCATAGTAACAAATGGATATGAAACTAATTTGGCATGTTACTGATTATGCAGGCAAGACCAAATTTTATAGTACATTAAAGTTTTGTTTAATGTGTTATAAAGTTTGGTCATTTTTGTGTTAAAAAATTATTAGAAAGAGGCTTGATAATATTTATGAAAGTAACAAAAGTGATTAATAATAGTTTTATTTGTGCTTATGATGCAAATAATAAAGAAGTTGTTGTCATGGGAAAAGGACTAGGATTTAAAGC
>NZ_JAGHFM010000190.1 GCF_017888745.1 Terrisporobacter sp.
TCTGGATAAAAATAATTTTTTCTATCCATTTTGCTGTAATTATTTATTCTACACTTTACTGCTTTACCAGCTTTTATAGCTAGATTAACTACTTCTTCATTTAATATAGGTAGTGTTCCTGGCATTCCTAGACAAATTGGGCATGTATTTTCATTTGGTTTAGCTCCGAATTCTGTTGAGCAAGAACAAAAGATTTTTGTATTTGTTTTTAACTCTGCGTGAATTTCTAAACCAATAATAGTTTCTAACATCATGATCTACACCTCCTACTTAAAATTTAAGTGATAATTTTTTCTCTAGAGCATAAGCAACTTTAGAACATTTATCTTCAGTAAATTGATCACCTATTAGTTGAAAGGCTATTGGGAGTACTTCTTTGCTTATTCCTCCTGGCATTGATAATGCTGGAACTGTTGCTAAGTTTATGTTGATTGTATAAATGTCAGCTAAGTACATTGCAGTAGTATCTTCACACTTTTCTCCTATTTTAAATGGTAGTATAGGAGATGCAGGACTAATTATAATGTCGTATTTTTTGAATGCTTCTTTGAAATCATTTTTTAGTTTATCTCTAAATTTTTTAGCCTTATTATAATAAGCATCATAATAACTAGAAGATAGTACATAAGTTCCAAGCATTATCCTTCTTTTAACTTCTTTCCCGAAACCTTCACTCCTGCTTTTTTCAACTAAGTCTTCCACACTACTGTATTCTTTAGTTCTATATCCGTATCTTATCGAGTCAAATCTAGCTAAGTTTGAACTAGCTTCTGCAGAAGAAATTATATAGTAAGGTGCAAGACTATCTTTTATTATTGGTAATGAAAATTCTTCAACTTCTGCACCTAATTCTTTTAAAATTTCTATATCTTTGTATAGTGCATCTCTTATTTGTGTATCTAGACATTTTTCTTCTATAAGCTCAACTGGAATACCTATTTTCATTCCTCTTATACCCTTATCTATATCTTTAGTATAATCTTTTATGTCTAAACCTTTAACAGTAGTTCCATCAAAGTCATCTTCTCCTGCTAAAATGTTTAACAAGTAAGCATTGTCCTCAACACTTCTTGAAAACGGTCCTATTTGATCAAGAGAGGAAGCGAAAGCTATAAGACCAAATCTAGATACTAAACCGTAAGTTGGCTTCATTCCAACTATTCCACAAAATGCAGCCGGTTGCCTTATTGAGCCACCTGTATCCGAACCTAATGATAAAGGTACCATGTCAGCTCCAACGGCTGCTGCAGATCCTCCAGACGATCCTCCTGGTACTCTTGTATTATCTATGGGATTTTTAGTAATCTTAAATGCTGAGTTCTCTGTTGATGACCCCATTGCAAACTCATCTAAATTTGTTTTACCTATTAGTATAGCATCTTCATCTTGTAACTTTTTAATTACAGTTGCATCATATGGAGGTATAAAGTCTTCTAACATTTTTGATGCACAAGTAGTAAGTACACCCTTTGTACAAATGTTATCTTTTATGGCTATAGGAATACCAGAGAGCTTCCCTACTTTTTCACCTCTTTTTATTTTTTCATCTATCTCTTTAGCTTTCTTCAAGGCTATCTCCATTTGTATTAATAGGAAAGCTCCTATTGTTTCCTCTTTTTCTTCAATTTGTTTTAAATAATATTTTACAACTTCTTCTGATGTTATTTCTTTACTTTGAATTTTTTCAACTAATTCTTTTATTCTGTAATTTTTCATCAAAGTATCCTCCTACTCAATGATTTTAGGAACTTCAATCAAAGTTTCTCTCATTAATTTAACATTTCTATATAAATCATTAATCTCACATTTTTTACACATATCTTTTCTTACAACTGCCACATTAGGTCTTGTTATTTCTACTTCATCTAACTTTAAGTTATCCAACGTTTTAAATTGATCTAGTATAATCTCAAATTCGCTTGCAAAAGCAACTGCCTCTTCATCATCAAATCTTAATTTTGCTAATTTTGCAATATACATAACATCATCCTTAGTTATTGACACTTTTTTCACCCTTTCTTTTTTATTAACAAATAATAAAATCAATCTATTCATATATCTTGATATAAAATTTACTTCTTTTATATTTGAATACTTTAACATTTTCATCATAAACATTTGTCTTTATAGTATTTTCTAGTATTTTGTATTTATGTCAATTTTAACAATTTTCCCCACTGTATTAATAATTTATTATATAAAAAACGCCCCTATACAAATATATAGAGACGTGATATAAATCAACATATAATTTACTCTTTTAATCATCGAATTTTAATATAAATCTTTATACCGAAATTATTATAAGTTAATTTTTATTCAAATGCAACAATATTTTTAATTCTTTAATATTAATATTTATTTTCATGATTTAATTATATCTACTTAGATTTATTTTCTACTTAATTTTTTAATTGTTAGAAATATTTATTAAAAAGATCTAAAAGAATCTTACTATGTCTAGCTTCATCTTCAGACATCTTCTGTAAAGTCTCATAAATTATATCTAATCCCAGTGCCTTTGCTTTTTTAGCTATTTTTAACTTTCCATCAATGGCTCCATTCTCTGCTACTATTCTAACTTTTAAATTTTTCTTTGTTGATTGGTCGACATTCTCTCCTAAAAATTGTGCAAATATGGATGCATGTTCAGCTTCTTCGTAAGCTATAGTTTTATATGTTTCAGCTATTTCTTGGTACCCTTCAATATTGGCCACTTGACTCATGGCTAAGTACATACCAACTTCACTACACTCATCTTTGAAATTTTCCCTAAAATCATTTATCATATCTGTATCTAATTCTTTGGCTATCCCTACTCCATATTTATCTAAAAAACTTAACTTTTCTTTACTTATTTCAAATTTATTTTTGGATTCTTTGCATACAGGACAAATTTTTGGAAAACTCTCACCTTCATAAATATATCCACAAATTGTGCAAATCCATGTTTCCATAATTACCTCCAAAAATTTGTAATTCATTCCTATCTTTTCTAATAATTATATTATGTATAATATTAATTATTTTTATACTTTAAATTTATTTATAAGATAACATGAATTTAAAAAATCTTATTCAAGAATAATATATATAAATTTAAATATATTAAAAGTAATAATAATTAGTAATTAGTCATATGAATATTTACTAAGGAGGACTAATTTATGGGTTTTGTTACTATAATTCTAACTGGTTTTGCCCTTGCCATGGATGCCTTTGCAGTTTCGGTCACGAAAGGTATGACATTGAGAAAAGTTAACTTTTACATATCTTTTAAAATTGCTTTTTTCTTTGGATTTTTTCAAGGGATAATGCCTTTTATAGGTTGGTTTATCGGCATAAGATTTCAATCATATATAACAGCTTTTGATCATTGGATAGCTTTGTTTTTATTATCTTTTATTGGCTTAAAGATGATATTTGAAGCTTTTGAAGATTGCAGAAATCCTGAACTTACAGTTACTTGCGACGGTGAAATAGATACAAAAGAATTAATAATTTTATCAATAGCAACTTCTATAGATGCTTTAGCTGTAGGAGTCAGCTTCGCATTTTTAAACATTTCTATACTACCAGTTTGTACAAGTATAGGAGTAATCACACTTTTACTTTGTTTTTTAGGTGTACTGATAGGAAAAAAACTAGGCTCATTATTTAAAAATTATGCTCAAATAATTGGAGGTATAATATTAATCTTAATAGGCATTAATATTTTAAATGAACATACAAATTTTATTTATAAAATGCTTAATTAACATCAAATATACTACATATAGAAAAGCTACAAATCATTAGATCTGTAGCTTTTAATAATTAAAAATGATATACTCTCTTTACTCTATTACCTATACAGCTTAATGTTTCATTAGTTATTGTTCCACTAAGTTCACTTACTTGATTTACAGGGAGATAATTATCACCATCTTGACCGAATATTGTAACTATATCGCCCTCTTTCACATCATCAATATTACTTATATCTATCATCATCTGGTCCATACATACGTTACCTATGATTCTTCCAAACTGACCATGTACCAGTACTTTACAATCCTTTTTTGATACAGCTCTAGAAAATCCATCTGCATATCCTAGAGTTACTGTAGCAATTCTCATCGGCTCATTTACAGTAAAATTATTACCGTATCCTATAGTTTCTCCTTCTTCTACCTCTTTTACCATTGCTACTTTACACCTTAAGGACATCACTGGTTTTAACTTTTCATTCTTAGGTAAATTTGCTAATATCTTATCACATGGATCACAAGAAACTCCATACAGTATAATTCCCGGCCTTGCTAAGTCAAGGTGGATACCTCTATATTTAACAATACCATAACTATTTTGAAGATGAACTTCTCCAAGTTCTATATTATCTAATTTCAATTCATCTATTATATAATTAAATTTGTCAATTTGCTTTCTTGTAAATATAATATCTTCTTCTAAATCACTATCTGCTCTAGATAAGTGGGAGAAAATTCCTGTTATATTTATATTTTTCAATTCATACATATTTTTAATCTTTTCCAAATGCTCTTTTGTTTCACCTAATCTATTCATACCAGTATTTAATTTAATATGACCCTTTACTATTCCTTTAATATTACTTAATTTCTTAGCATATGATTCATTTATCAATGTTTGTGTAAGATCATACTTTATTAATTCTTCTTTTTGGCAAACAGGAGTGTATCCTAAAACTATTATTTCATTTTTTATTCCACCTTCTCTAAGTTCTATACCTTCACTAATACATGCTACTGCAAAATGTTTAATTCCTATACCTTCAAAATAACTAGCTACCTCTACTGCTCCATGCCCATAGGCATTTGCTTTAACTACACCTACTATTTCACAATCTTCATCTAACATGTTTGAAATAACTTCAATATTATGTTTAAAGTTTGTTAAATTAATTTCTGCGAATGCTCTTAAACGAGATGTATCTATGTCTTCCCTTTTATTATATATTCTTGGTAACATTTTAAGATCCCCCTAATGTACTTGTATTATCCATATTAGGACTTGAAATCAATCTTATTTGTCATTATCCAGTGTTAATTAGATTATAGCATAGTTTTTTCATTTTTCTGAAAATTTAACAAAAAATAAAATTTAATAAAAAGCCATGAAATCATGGCTTTTTTCTAACTCTTTATATTTGTTATATTTATATTTTTAGTAATCTTTTTCATCAAAATAAATATATTTTTATATTTTTTACTTATTATCATTTTTTTTCTTTCCACAATGAGGACAATTTTCTCTTATCAGTCTTTTTGAATTAAATTCCTCAACTGCTTTTTTTAGTTCTTCCTCTTCCTCTTCTTGTCTTATGAATTCATCTTCATAAAATTTCATTCTTTCTTTTTCTTTAAAAATTTCTTCTATTTCATCTTCATCATATTCAGCTTTATTATTCTTCATTTTAACAGCTTTCCTAATTCCAATATATGCTCCTGCTGCTAATGAAGATGTTGCTACACCACATATAATTATATTTCTCATCTTTTTGTTTGCATTTGAATACTTTTCTATATATTTAAGACATTTCATAATTATATCTCCTTTCGAAAAGTTAATTATATAGAAATAGTATTTGTATTTAATTATAAAAAAAGTTATATAATTATATTTTTCTTTATGTAATTAATATTTATTTTTCAAAAAAAATCATTAAATATCAAAAAGTTCTAATTCTACTTTTTGTCTATCTAACTTTTGATTGAACATATAAAAGGAAGTGGCTTAAAAGTTATCTACCGAAAGTTGTTTAAATATTATACTCTTGATGAAGCTTAGTTCATCTGTACCATTTAAAAAGCTTCCTTGAAGAGTTTTAAGTGTTAGTTTGAGATATTTACCACTACCACTTCCTAATATAATAGTATTTATTTTAAAAATTTTTGTTCATATTTTTCTATAAATTTTAATTATTTATTTTATGTGAATTAGTAATATTTACTTAATAAGATTAATATGGTTTTATTTTTACCATTACTTTAGTATTCTTTTTAATCCTCATTTTCTAAACATTTCTCAGGATAAATATATATTACTTCCCATTCATTATCTTCATTCTTTTTATAATCAGCTATTTTTTTGTCTACACCATTAGTTAATTCATAAAAA
>NZ_JAGHFM010000191.1 GCF_017888745.1 Terrisporobacter sp.
ATATAAGTCTTAAAATTATAGATAAACTCTTGTCTTTTATATAATCTTTTATTTTCATAATTATGGCATTATATAGCCTCTTCCCCTCCTAGTTTCTATATATGCTTCACATCTAATTTCTTCTAATTTTTTTCTAAGTCTATTTATATTTACAGTGAGTGTATTATCGTCCACAAATAGATCCAAGTCCCATAAATAGTCCATTAAATCTCCTCTTGATACTATTTTTCCTTTGTTTTTCATTAGGCAATTTAATATTCTAAATTCATTTTTAGTCAGCTGTATTTCTTTGCTTTCAAATATAGCGCTATTTTTAGATATATCTAATTCTAATCCTTTATATATAATTCTATCTGTATTTTGTTTTTCATAAGCTCTTTTTAAAAGTGAATTTATTCGTGCCAATAATATTTGTGTGTTGTATGGTTTTGTGATAAAATCGTCTGCTCCCAAATTCATACTCATAAGCTCGTCCATTTCTGTATCCCTACTAGTTACCACGATTATTGGTACATTAGATTTTTTTCTTATTTCTCTACATATGTAATATCCATCATATATTGGCAAATTTATATCTAATAATACTAAATGTGCATTTTCTTTTAAGATGTCTTCTATTATGTTTTCAAATTTTGATAAGCAAATTACTTCATAATTGTAATTAACTAAGAAATTTTTAAGTTCTACTCTTATCTTTTCTTCATCTTCTATTATAAGAATTTTTTTCATAAATTTTATTACCTCCTTATGAGTATAATTATAAACTATTTCATTTTTAAACTCTTGATTATCCTTTCTTAAAATAAAAATTTCCTTCGCTTAAACCACTATGTGGGCGATCCACTTCATTTCGCCAACAATATCGTGTCAGCGAATCATTTTGTTAACACTTCAGTCAACTCCTTTGCTCAAAATTTACTTTTTTACAACTTCTCAAATGTACTGATAATGCTTTAATCTATGAGTTTTCCATAGTTGCAAACTAAATATAATTTCCTTGTATGTAAAAAAGGTAAACTTCTATAAGTTTACCTTTTACGAGTATATATCTGAAAACTCTATATTGCATTTTTCTATTTGACTACTTTCAGAAACCTTTCTTTCTGAAATCATTTTAGAATCCTCTTCTATAAAAGTAATTGGTAGCTCAAAAGTAAACTCTGAACCTACACCAAGTTCACTATTAACATAAATTCTTCCATCTTGTAATTCTACTAAAGATTTTACTAAAGATAATCCTATGCCACTACCTTCACATTTTCTATTTAAATTATTATCAATTTTTTTAAATCTATCAAATATAATTCCTAATTGGTCTTTAGATATTCCAGTTCCATTATCCTTTACAGACACTTTAACATTCTCGTCATCTGCATATAAATCTACGTATATGAATCCTTCTTTATCTGTATATTTTATGGCATTAGATAATAAGTTTAACATAATTCTTTCTATTTTATCTGGATCACAAGCTATAACTAATTCTTCACAATTTGTATCAAATATTAAATTTATTCCTTGATCTTTAATATACTGTGCTACTGATAAAGTTATACTTTCTATTATATCAACAATATTATAATTTCCTGATTGCAATTTTAAATAACCAGAATCAATACAAGTTATATCAATAAGATTGTTTACTAATCTTAATAATCTATAAGAATTTTGTTTTATATAATTTATATGAGATTCTAGATTTAAACTGTCATCCCAAGTTATTTTGCTTCTTTCAATATTTCTTTGCATAAGCTGCATCGTTCCAAGTATTATATTAAGAGGTGTTCTAAACTCATGAGATATATTTGCAAAAAATTCATTTTTTAAAGTTTCCATTTGGATAGCTTCTTCCAATGCTTTTCTTTCTTTTTTTTGTTTTCTTTGTTCACTTAAATCTTTTGCAGTTAATACAAATGTACCTTCATTTCTTAAAATTTTATAATTAATTTCTATCCATTTATAACTTCCATCTTTACACCTTAATTTATTGACAATACAACCTGTATCAAATTTTCCTTCTTCAATAATAATTTTATATTCTTCTTTATAATCATCATGAATTAAGTCCATTATGTTCATGGATAATAACTCTTCTTTAGTCCAACCTAAAACTTTTGTCCAATATCCATTTATATATTTTAAATCTCCTTTTGCACCTACTCTTGCTATAAGGTCAACAGATATATCTAAAAAAAGTTCTAATTCACCTTCTATTTTTCTACGTTTTTCAAATTCTGATTGTAACTCTTTAGATAAAGTATGGCTTTTAATCATAACTCCTATGTTATCACATATAGTTTTTAAATAATCAAACTTATTGAATCTTAAAGTATTTTCATCAAAACAAGTTAATACTAAAAATCCTATAGTTTCACTATTAAATGTTATATTATAGATGCCAATATTTCGAATTTGATTTATCATCATATACTTTTTCAATGGTTCATATTCTATTTCTTCAACACTATTTATATTATTTAAATAAGGTATATCATCCAAATCATTAATTTTATCTAAATCAATTTTTAAAATTTCTTCACCATCTTTATAGGTATTTGATTTACCACAATTTACAACTACATCTAAACAAGACTTCTCTTTGTTTACTAGCATTACAGATGTTCCATCACATTCAAAATAATTTAATATGTTTTCACCTAAATTATTTAATAAGTCACGAACTCCATTTTTAGAATTATTCTTCATAAGTATATTACTTATGTTATTAATATTTATTTTATTTTCTAATTTTTTCTGTAAGGTTATATCTTTTGTAGATCCAAATATATATTCTACTTCATTATCTTTATTAAATATTGGTGATTTATAAGTTTCTACCCATAAATCAGTATCACCTTGCTTACTATAACTTTGAGTTAACTGATATTTTTTACTCTGTATAACTTCTTTATCCATTTCGATAAACTTATTACACATTTTTTCATCCCAATAATCTGAAGTTTTTTTCCCAAGTATATTTAATCTATCATCTTTTAATTCCTTTGCATAAGACTCATTCACATAAACATACTCTCCATCTATATTTTTAAGCCAACAATTCAATTGAATATTATCTAAAATGTTTTCTAAATCTTCTCTTATATATGATTTTTCACATAAATCCTTCCCTACTATGAAGATAGATTCTTTTCCTTTGAAATCATCTAGTAAAAATTCTCCATATATTAAAAGTTTTTCACCAGATTTACAACCTAATTCTAAGTCCATTTTCAAGTTTTTATCTTTATTATTTTTTATTAAATCAATATTTAAGCTTACACTATCATTAAAAATTTTTTCAATATTAATATTTTTCAATTCTTCTATTTTATAACCAAGTTTTGATAATAGCTTTTTATTACAAAACTGGATATTACAATCTAAGTTCAAAATTATTATATAATCATCTATTATATCTAATATTTTTTCCATACTTCCCCTTATTCCC
>NZ_JAGHFM010000024.1 GCF_017888745.1 Terrisporobacter sp.
GATGAAATCTGTGAATTATGTGGATCGAATATGGTAATTAAATACGGAAGATTTGGTAAGTTTATGGCTTGTAAAAACTATCCTGATTGTAAAAATACTAAACCTCTAGTAAATAAATTGGGTATAAAATGTCCTAAGTGCAAAAATGGAGAAATTATACTTAGAAAGTCTAAAAAAGGTAAGGCTTTTTATGGATGTTCTAACTATCCAGAATGTGATTTCATAAGTTGGTATAAACCGACAGGTGAACTATGTAAAGAATGTGGTAGTTATATGATAGAAAAACAAACAAAAAATGAAACTAAAGAAGTATGTTCTAATAAAGAGTGTAAGGCTGAAGGAAAGACAATTGAATAATATTAAAAAAATGACAGAAAATTAAGAAAAGTAAAATCGATTAGTTGTTAATAACTTAATTCTATGTTAGAATAAAATGGGTAGAATAAAGTATTTAACTAAGAAGATAGAGAATATTGTAAAATTCTTGAAAACCTTAAACTTTGTTAAGGAGATGATTATATGGCAAGTGAAGTATTACAAAAGACAAGAAGAATTAATAAAACTCTTCAAACAAGCGGAGGTAGTAGTGTATCTTTTGACCTGTTAGCTGAGGCTTTAGGACAAGTATTAGGGGCTAATATATATGTAATAAATGCAAAAGGAAAAGTAATTGGTTTATATTTAAAAGATGTACAAGATAGTTCAGTTATTGAAGATGAAGAAACTAAGTTACAAATCTTCCCAAAAGCATATACAGATAGTGTTTTAAAGATAAGTGAAACTCTAGAAAATTTAACTGGAGAAAAGGTCTTAGAAATCTTCCCTTATGAACACGAAAGATTAGAAAAATATACTACTATAGTACCTATATTAGGTAGTGGACAAAGACTAGGAACATTAGTCTTATCTAGATATAATGACATATTTACAGATGATGACTTAGTTATTTCTGAATATAGTGCTACTGTCATGGGTATGGAAGTACTTAGAGCATTAAGTGAAGAAATGGAAGTTGAAATGAGAAAAACAGCAGTTGTTCAGATGGCAATAGGAACTTTATCTTATTCTGAACTTGAAGCTGTAGAACATATTTTCAAAGAATTAGAAGGAAATGAAGGTTTACTTGTTGCAAGTAGGATAGCTGATAGAGTTGGTATAACTAGATCAGTTATAGTAAATGCACTTAGAAAATTTGAAAGTGCAGGTGTTATAGAATCTAGATCTTTAGGTATGAAGGGAACTCATATAAAGATTCTAAACGATAAGCTTATTCCAGAATTAAATAAAGTAAGAAGTAATTACTAATAAATTAAAGGTATCTTATTTAGATACCTTTTTAATTATAAGGAAATTACATGCTATCTGTTCTTTGGATAACACATAATTTTCAACTTTGATACTTGATCAACGGACACAGTCGTTGGACACATGAAGTGGAGCGCCCAAGCAGTGGCTTAAGTAAAGTGAATTTTTTATGTATTTAGAACTTATAATTAATATAACTTATTAATAAATTTTACATTTTAACTTGTAATTTATAAATGAAATGATTATATAAGAAAAGAAAATTTATTTATACAAATATTATGATTATATAGTAAAGATAGAATTCATAATACCAATTAAATGCAAAGGAGGAGATAGTATGAAGCCTTTAGCAGATAGATTGAGACCAAAAGATATAAATGATATGGTAGGACAATCTCATATAATCGGAAAAGGGAAAATTATTAATAAAATATTAGAAAACAATAATATACCTAATATGATATTATATGGACCTCCAGGAACTGGAAAGACAACTCTTGCTAATATTATAGCTAATATAACAAATAAAAAATATGTTAAACTTAATGCTGTTAATTGTGGAGTTAAGGAAATAAAAGAGGTAATAGATTCTAACAAACAGGATTTATTTTCATATAATGGAATAATACTTATGTTAGATGAAATTCAAGCTTTAAATCGTAAACAGCAACAATCATTACTTGAAGTGATTGAAGATGGATCTGTAACATTAATAGCTAGTACTGCTGATAATCCATACTTTGTTGTTTATAAAGCTATTTTAAGTAGAAGTAGTATATTTGAATTTAAATCTATAAATAAAAAAGATATAATTAAGGGACTTAATAGAGCGGCAAATAAATTAAAATATTTATATACATATGACTCTATAAGTATAGAAGATAAAGCACTAGAGTATATTGCAGACACTTGTAATGGTGATATGAGAAATGCATTAAATAAATTAGAATTAGCCTTTAATATGGGAATAGATATTGCAACGAACTCAGTAAATATATCTTTAGATAGTGTTATAGATTGTTCTAGTGTAAAAATGTTAAATTATGATAAGGGTGGAGATGATGGTTACTCTATATTGTCTGCATTTCATAAATCACTAAGAGGCTCTGATCCAGATGCATCTATACACTATTTGGCGAGATTAATTAAAGCTGGTGATATTCAATCTATAACTAGAAGGTTATTATGTGTTGCTAGTGAAGATGTAGGTCTTGCTGTACCTCAAGCTATAACTATAACAGAAGCATGCGTTTCTGCTGCTTTACAATTGGGTTTTCCAGAAGCTAGAATTCCACTTGCTCAAGCTACAATATATTTAGCACAATGTCCTAAATCAAATTCAGTTATTAATGCAATAGATATGGCTCTTTATGATTTGGATAATATAGAAACAGGAGACATTCCAACTCATCTAAAAGATGCACATTATGCTGGAGCTAAAAATTTAGGAAGAGGCGTTGAATATAAATATCCTCATAATTATGCTAATCATTATGTAAATCAGCAATATTTACCAGATGCTATTAAAGATAAAAGATATTATAAACCATGTAACAATAAAAATGAAAAAGCTTATGATGATTATTGGACAACTCTAAAATATAACTCTGAAAATAAAAATAATATATAGCGTATGATGTAAAGTATTATATTTCTATAAGAACGTTAAAATTATAAATAAATAGAAAGTAAAGAAGGCTATTAAGAATAGATGAGAATATCTATTTTTGATAGCCTTTTTATAATACTAAATATATTCTTATATATCTTTACGTCCTTTTGTTTTTTCAAAGTTGTGTAAGTTATTTCTTTTAGTTATAGTTTTGCTACTATTAACTGCTTCATCTTGAGATGCAATTTTTGTATTAACTTCAGTATCATAAGGATCATTTGTACCTAATTCTTTAGCTATTTCCATTTTTTCATTTTCGTAATCCTTCATTTTTTTTGTGCTAGGTCTTTTTTTATTAGTCATTTGTATACTCCTTTTCATTATTATAAACTTATTATTTGTTTTATATTGTTTAAAATGCCTATAAAACATTACCAATAAAAATTTATAATTTTTTGATATATATAAGATGAATTTTTAATTGCAAGTAAGATTAAATACACATATGATTAAATATATAGGGAAATTTTGTTAAATTTATAAAATAGTTAAAAGATTAATAATTGATAAAAATTTAATATATTATATTAAGATAAAAACTTTATATGAAGAATACCAGGGGGAATGTTAATGATTCAGAGACTTAATAGTAATTATCATAAAAGAGTTGTTAAATACTTGAATAAAGAAAAAGAAGTTAATATATTTTTATTAGGGGATATAGAAAGATATGGATATGATAGTTTCTTTTTTAGTATATATGGAGACATAAATGATAAAGGCGAAATTAAAGGTATCTTATTAAAATGCTTTGAATTTATAATTTTTTATGCGTATGATGATTTTGATGTGGAAGAGTTTGCTCAATTCATAAATAATAGTGGATGTGAAGAAGTTTGTGGAAAATCAGAAGCACTAGAAATGTTAGAAGATAGATTAAATTTAAGAAGGTATAGAAAAGTAAAAATATTTAAATTAGTAAATAAGAATTTATTACCAGCTTATAAAAAAGAAGATAATGTAAGGCTTAAAAAAATTAGATTTGGAAATTTAAATAAAGTTGTAAAATTGTACGAAGAAATTGATGAATTTGAAAATACAACAATTGATAGTATTAAGTCTAGTTTAAAAACTGGAAGAGGATATTGTATTGAGAAAGGAGGAAAGGTTGTATCTATGGCCAAAAGTACTTCAGAAAACAGAAATAATGCGATGATAATAGGGGTGGGAACTCACCCTAAATATAGACATCGTAAATTTGCGACTAAATGTCTTATAAAAATATGTAATGAGTTATTAGAAGAAAATAAAGTACCTTGTCTATTTTGTGATAATGAGAAAGCAGGTAATATGTATAGAATGTTAGGATTTGAAAAAATAGGACACTGGAGTATATATAGGTCATAATTACTATGAAAAATATAATTATTTTGGAAAAATAAAGATAATTTCAGTTTTGAGTTATCTTTATTTTTTTCTGGGTATATATTATATTGAGATTAAAATCATAAAATTTTAATTCTGATAAAAATAGTCAGAAATAAATCTTGACAAAATTGGTATGAAATAATACAATATAGTCAAATAAATTCATACTATTTTAGTATGAATTGTATTTGGTATAGAGGGTGATAAAAAATGAAATTATCAACTAAAGGTAAATACGGACTTAAGGCAATATTTGAATTATCTCTACATGTAGATGAAGGGCCTATCCCTTTAAATATAATTGCCAGTAAACAAAAAATACCAGAACAATATTTAGAACAAATATTTTCGACTTTGAAAAAATCACAATTGATAAAAAGTGTAAGAGGAGCTCAGGGTGGATATCTTCTAAACGGAGATGCTAGAAAAATAACAGTTGGAGATGTACTTACTATATTAGAAGGTCCAGTAGCTTTGTCTCAATGTATAATAGATGAAACTGCTTGTGAAAATTCAAATGACTGTTCTACAAGAATAGTTTGGGAAAAGTTAAAACAAGGCATCGAAGAAGTACTAAACTCCATTACACTACAAGATATGATTGATGATTATATGAAGAGAAATAATGACATAAAAACTAAAGAATTTGATATAACAAATTTAATGAATAATAAAAAATAGGAGATGACTATTATGGAAAAAAGAAGATTATATATGGATTATTCAGCTACTACTCCAGTTAAAAAAGAAGTATTAGATGAAATGATGCCATACTTAACTGATTATTTTGGCAATGCTTCAAGTTTTCACTTATTTGGAAGAGAAACTAAGACAGCTTTAGACAAAGCTAGAAAACAAATAGCATCACTTGTAAATGCAGACCCAAATGAAATATTCTTTACTAACGGTGGTACTGAAAGTGATAACTGGGCATTACAAGGAGCAGCTTTTGCAAGAAAAAATAAAGGAAATCATATAATAACAAGTAAAATAGAACATCATGCTATACTTCATACTTGTGAATATTTAGAAAAAGTACATGGATTTGAAGTTACTTATTTAGATGTAGATGCAGATGGTATAGTAGATATAGAACAATTAAAAAGAGAAATAAAAGATACTACAATATTAGTGAGTATAATGTATGCTAATAATGAAATAGGAACAATACAACCAATAAAAGAAATAACTGAAATAGCTCATGAGCATGGTGCATTAATGCATACAGATGCTGTTCAAGCAGCAGGGAATATACCAGTTGATGTTAAAGAATTAGGTGTAGACTTAATGAGTATGTCAGGTCATAAAATATATGGACCAAAAGGAATAGGTTCTTTATACATGAAAAAAGGTGTAAGAATACAAAACCTAATCCATGGTGGAGCTCAAGAAAGAAGAAAAAGAGCTGGTACTGAAAATATTCCTGCAATAGTTGGCTACGGAAAAGCTGCAGAAATAGCTAAAGGAAACATGGAAAGTCATATATCAGAATTAACTAGACTTAGAAATAAACTAATTGATGGAGTATTAGAAAGAATACCTCACACAAGATTAAATGGTCATAGAACTAATAGATTACCAGGGAATGCAAACTTTTCATTTGAATTTATAGAAGGTGAAGGAATACTATTATTATTAGATCAGTTAGGAATAGCTGCATCAAGTGGATCAGCTTGTACATCAGGTTCATTAGATCCATCACACGTTTTAATGTCAATAGGATTAACTCATGAATGGGCTCATGGTTCTTTAAGACTTACAGTAGGTGATTTTACTACAGATGATGATATAGATTATATATTAGAAAATTTACCAGGTGTAATAGAAAGACTTAGATCATTCTCACCTTTATATCAAACTTATTTAAAAGAACAAAAAAATAAATAGTTAATATATGTACAAAAGATGATTATAAAAATAAATTAATGGAAATAACTAAACAATTAAAATTGTTAGGAGGACAGGATTATGCAATATAGTGATAAAGTAATGGATCATTTCTTAAACCCAAGAAATGTTGGACAAATAGAAAATGCAAGTGGTGTTGGAGAAGTAGGAAACGCTAAATGTGGAGATATAATGAAAATATATCTAGATATAGAAAATGAAATAATAAAAGATTGTAAATTCCAAACATTTGGATGTGGATCAGCAATAGCTTCTTCATCAATGGCTACTGAAATGGTAATAGGAAAAACTATACATGAAGCTCTAGCAGTAACTAATAAAGCAGTTGCTGAAGCTTTAGATGGACTACCACCAGTAAAAATGCACTGTTCAGTTTTAGCAGAACAAGCTATAAAAGCAGCATTAATAGATTATGCTCAAAAAAATAACATTCATATACCTGAATTAGATGGCGTAGTAATAGACGATGATCATGATCATCATCATGATATAGAAGAAGACTAGAAACTATTATAAATTAAAATCTTTGGGGAAAAGCCCAAAGATTTTTTTATGGAGAATAATAAAGTATCTGAAGATTTATTAGATTTAAGTTTATCTAATTGACTGTTTGCAATTAAAATTATGCTTTTAAAAATTATTAAAAATATATATAATATATAAAATGAGGTGATTAAAAAATGAGCAAAAGAGTAATGATAGGTATGAGTGGTGGAGTAGATAGTTCTGTTGCTGCTTACTTACTTAAGGAACAGGGATATGAGGTAATCGGCGTTACCATGAAATTATGGCAAGACGATGAAGAATATGATTTAATAGAAAATGAAGGTGGATGTTGTTCTCTTGAAGCAGTAGAAGATGCTAGACATGTTGCAGAAAAACTAGGAATACCATTTTATGTATTAAATTTTAAGGATGTATTCAGAGAGAAAGTTATAGATTACTTTATAGATGAGTACTTACAAGGTAGAACGCCAAATCCTTGTATAGCTTGTAATAAACATATAAAATTTGATGATTTATATAGAAGAGCAAGAGAGCTAGGTTGTGATTATGTTGCAACAGGGCATTATGCAAAAATAGAAAAAGATGAAGAAACAGGAAGATATTTACTTGTTAAATCTGTTACTGATAAAAAAGATCAAACATATGCATTATATAACATGACTCAAGAACAATTAGAGCATACACTTTTACCAATAGGATATTATGAAAAAGATAAAGTAAGAGAAATGGCAAAAGAATTAGGTTTAGATGTTCATAATAAACCAGATAGTCAAGAAATATGTTTCGTAAAAGATAATGACTATGCAAATTATGTTAAAAGACATGCAAAAAAAGACATAAAAGAAGGTAATTTTGTAGATACTAAAGGAAACATACTAGGAAAGCATAAAGGGATAGTATTTTATACTATAGGTCAGAGAAAAGGCTTAGGTGTAGCATTTGGTAAGCCTATGTTTGTTCTTGATATAGATCCTAATACAAATAATGTTATACTAGGTTCTAATGATGATTTATTTAGTAAAGAACTTATAGCAAAAGATGTTAACTTAATAAAAATAGATGAAATAACAGAACCAATAAGAGTAGAGGCTAAGATTAGATATTCTGCAAAACCAGCTGCAGCTACAGTTTATAACAATGGTAAAAATTCTGTTAGAATAGTGTTTGATGAGCCTCAAAGAGCTATAACAAAAGGACAATCTGTTGTGATGTATGATGGAGATGTTGTAGTAGGTGGAGGAATTATTGACAAAAGTTTATAAATTCTCTTGATAATGAACTAAAAGTTTAGTAGAATTATTTTATACAAATATAACTTTATAAATTACTTAAATACAATGAAAAGAAATAGTAAAATATTTGAAGTCTTCACAGAGAAGGAGAAATGGTGAGAACTCCTAGAATAGAATATTTGAAGCAGTCTTGGAGTATCAATCTGGAAATTAAGTATAGGTTGACGGTAGTTACGTTATAACTAAGGTTTTCCGAAGATATCATATTTTATTATGATAATTAGGGTGGTACCGCGAAAATATCTCGCCCCTATATAGTTTTATATAGGCGCGAGTTTTTTTATTATAAGGAAATTATATGTTATATAAGGAAATTATATGTTATCTGATCTGTGGATAAAATATAATTTTCAACTTTGTTACTTGAGCAACGGACGAAGTCGTTGGCTATATGAGCGAAGTGAAATTTTTATTTTATAAGACAATATATTTAATAATTTTGGGTAAATATATTACTTAGTTATTAAAATATATCAAATTACATATTATACAACTTTATTTAAGTTTTATTAAAAAAATAAAAATAATACTAAGATAAATTAGAGGAGGTAAAAATGCAAAAATTAGGTTGTAATGAAATTAGAAAAAGATTTTTAGAATTCTTTGGATCAAAGGGACATTATGTTGGTAAAAGTTCATCTTTAATACCAAATAATGATAAAAGTTTATTACTTATAAACTCAGGTATGGCACCACTTAAAAACTACTTCGCAGGAGTTGAAGTACCACCAAGCAAGAGAATGTCTACTTGCCAAAAATGTATAAGAACAGGTGATATAGAAAATGTAGGTAAAACTGCTAGACATGGTACATTCTTCGAGATGTTAGGAAATTTCTCATTTGGAGATTACTTCAAACCAGAAGCTATAACATGGGCATGGGAGTTTATAACTAAGCACCTAAATATACCAACTGATAGATTATGGGTAACTGTTTATTTAGATGATGATAGTGCTCATGATTTCTGGGCGAAAGAAATAGGAGTGCCAGAAGATAGAATAGTTAGATTAGGTAAAGAGGATAATTTCTGGGAAATAGGGCTTGGACCATGTGGACCATGTTCGGAAATTTATTTCGATAGAGGTGAAAAATATGGATGTGATAATCCAGACTGTAAACCAGGATGTGATTGCGATAGATATTTAGAGTTCTGGAACTTAGTTTTCACACAATTTGATAGACAAGAAGATGGTACTTATCCTGAACTTGCAAACAAAAACATAGATACAGGTATGGGTCTTGAAAGAATGGCTTGCATAATGCAAGATGTAGATAATATATTTGAAATTGATACTATAAAATATATTATCTCTGGAATAGAAGAACTAGCAAATGTAAAATATGGTGAAGATGCTAAAAAAGATGTATCTATAAGAATAATAACTGATCACATAAGAGCTATGAGTTTCTTAATAGCAGATGGTGTATTACCTTCAAATGAAGGAAGAGGATATGTTCTTAGAAGATTATTAAGAAGAGCTGCTCGTCATGGAAAGTTATTAGGAATAAAAGAAGATTTCTTATACAGATTATTTGACAGAGTTAAAACTGTAAGTGGGGAAGCCTATCCAGAATTAGTGGAAAAAGAAAATTATGTTAAAAAAGTTATAAAAATAGAAGAAGAAAAGTTCAATGAAACTATAGATCAAGGTAGTGAAATATTAAATTCTTACATTGAAGAATTAAAATCTAATAATGAAAAAGTATTAAGTGGAGAAAATGCATTTAAACTTTATGATACTTATGGATTCCCAATGGATTTAACTAAAGAAATTCTTGAAGAACAAGGATTTGATATAGATGAAGAAGCTTTTAATGCTGAAATGGAGGAACAAAGACAAAGGGCTAGAAAAGATAGAGGAAACATGGAAGATGAAAGTTGGAAAGAAGATCCACTATCTAAATTAGATGAAAGTATAGCAAGTACATTTGATGGATATGTCAACTTAAATAAAGAAGGTAATGTAACAGCTATCGTTAAAGAAGATGAAATAGTTAATAATATAAACGAAGGTGAAAAAGCGATTATAGTTCTAGATGAAACTTCATTCTATGCAGAAGGTGGAGGACAAGCTGGAGATATAGGTACTTTAGAAAATGAAAATGCTATATTTGAAGTTGTTGATACTAGAAAAGGTGCAAATAATACTATAAAACATATAGGTATTGTTAAAAAAGGTTCTATAAATGTAGAAGATAAACTTGAGTCAAAAGTAAATAAAGAAGTAAGAATGGCTTCTGCAAGAAATCATACAGCTACTCACTTATTACATGAAGCTTTAAAACAAGTTTTAGGAGATCATGTGAACCAAGCAGGTTCTCTTGTTACCCCAGAAAGACTAAGATTTGACATAACTCACTTTGAGCCGATATCAAAAGAAGAATTAAAACTTATTGAAGAAAAAGTAAATCAAGCTATTTTAAATTCATTAGATGTAAATTGTGAAATAATGAACATTAAAGATGCAAAAGAAAAAGGAGCTATGGCACTATTTGGCGAAAAGTATGGTAATGAGGTTAGGGTAGTTTCTATGGGAGACTATTCAATAGAGCTTTGTGGTGGAACTCACTTAAGTAATACTTCTCAAGTAGGATTGTTTAAAATATTATCTGAAGGTGGAGTAGCAGCAGGAGTAAGAAGAATAGAAGCTATAACAGGTCATGCTGTTTATGAATATTTAACACAAAGAGATAATATGATAAACGATGTATGTGTAGCTTTAAAAACTAAAGAAGATAATTTAGTCCAAAGAGCTAGCAACTTAGTTGAGGAAAATAAATCTTTAGCTAAAGAATTACATGATACTAAAACTAAGTTAAACTTACAATCAGTTGATGCATTACTTGATTCAAAGATAGAAGTTAATGGAGTAAACTTATTATGTGCTAAATTTGAGAATATAGATATGAATACATTAAAAGAAACAGCAGATACTTTAAGAGATAAAGTAGGAAGTGGTGTTGTTGTTCTTTCAAATGTAGCTGATAATAAAGTCAACTTTGTAGTTACTGCTACTAGTGATGTAATTCAAAAAGGTATACATTCAGGAAATATAGTAAGAGAGGTTGCTAAAATAGCTAATGGTAAAGGGGGAGGTAGACCTAATATGGCCCAAGCTGGAGCAACTGATATATCTAAAGTAGATGAAGCCTTAAGTCATGCAAGTGAGATAATAAAAAGCCAAATAAAATAACCAAGAAGGGGGAGTTATTTTGGATAATAATTTAGATTATACAGTACAATTTAATGGTGTTACAAATAATAAAAA
>NZ_JAGHFM010000192.1 GCF_017888745.1 Terrisporobacter sp.
AGGTGCAGATTTTACACCAGTAAAAAATGCTACACCTAATACAACTATTGCAACTATAGATATAAATCTTCCCTTTGATTTTAAAATATCTCTTATAAAATCTTTATTTAAAGCACTTCTCATACTACCATTCTATCCTTTCAACTGGTGTTGGATTTTCATTGATAGTAATGCTACTTATCTTTCCATTTTTTACTTTTATAACTTTATCTCCCATAGGTGCTAAAGCCAAGTTGTGAGTTATTATTATAACTGTCATTTTCATTTTTCTACATGTATCTTGTAAAAGCTTTAATATCGCTTTTCCTGTATTATAATCTAGGGCTCCTGTTGGTTCATCACAAAGAAGTAGCTTTGGATTTTTCGCAAGTGCTCTAGCTATTGCCACCCTTTGCTGTTCTCCACCAGATAATTGAGCTGGGAAATTATTTTTTCTATGACCAAGTCCAACAGCTTCCATGACTTCATCAATATCTAATGGATTTTTACATATTTGAGTGGCTAGTTCAACATTTTCTCTAGCAGTAAGATTTTGTACTAAATTATAAAACTGAAATACAAAACCTATATCATATCTTCTATAGGTAACTAACTCTTTATTACTATATTTATTAATTTCATTATTATCTACAATTATTTGTCCACTAGTTGGAGTATCCATTCCACCTAAAATATTTAATATTGTACTTTTACCAGCACCACTTGCACCAGCTACTACAACAAATTCACCTTTTTTTACAGTAAAATCAACACCACTTAATGCTTCTATATTGACTTCACCCATTTTGTATATTTTCTTTACGTCTTTAAATTCTATATACTCGCTCAACTACTTCCCCTCAATTCTAAAAAATTTGTAAATTAATTATATCATAATACATATCACCTATTTAAGACATTTCATTCTATATTTCCATTATTATAGGAAATACACTTGGTCTTCTCTTTGTCTTATCATATAGAAATTGTTCTACAGATTTTTTTACACTTCCTTTTAGTACTTGCCATTCAATTATTTCTTGTTCTAGGCACTCCTCAAGTTTTTCTCTAGATATATTTTTTATTTCTTTTATTAACTCTTCTGATTCTCTCACATATATAAATCCTCTAGTTATTACATCTGGTCCAGAAACTATTTCATAGTTACTTCTATCTATGGCAACTACAACAATTACCATACCATCTTTAGCAAGATTTCTCCTATCTCTTAAAACAATATTTCCAACATCTCCTACACCAAGACCATCCACATATAATATACCTGTATGAACTGTCTCTGTAGCACTTGCACCTTTAGATGTAATTTCAAGAACTCGCCCTGTTTCTAATACAAAAACATTTTTTGGATCCATTCCTAACTTTACAGCTAAATCTCCATGATGTTTTAAATGTCTATATTCACCATGAACTGGCATAAAATACTTAGGTTTAACTAAAGTATGAATTAGTTTTAATTCTTCTTGATAAGCATGTCCTGAAACATGTATGTCTTCTAAGTCTTCATAAATAACTTCTACACCTTTTCTAAATAATTGATTAATAACTTTAGATACAATTTTATCATTACCAGGAATAGGTGATGCTGAAATAATAAATAAATCATCTCTATGAATGTCTATTTTTTTATGACTTCCAAAAGCAATCCTTGAAAGACCAGCTCCTGCTTCTCCTTGACTTCCAGTAGTTATTATCGTTATATTTTCATCAGGATATCTATTCATATCATCTATATCAATTAAATATTCTGGTGGTATATCTAAATAGCCTAGCTCAATTGCTACTCTAGATACATTTTCCATACTTCTTCCACTAAATATAATTTTTCTATTTTCTTTCACTGATGCATTAACAATTTGTTGCATTCTGTGTATATTAGATGCAAATGTGGCAACTATAATTCTTCCTTTAGCACCATCAAAAATTCTATTTAAAGTCTCGCCAATAGTTTTTTCTGACAATGAATGTCCTTGTCTTTCTATATTTGTACTATCAGCTAATAATAATAATACTCCTTTTTTACCTAGCATTGAGAATCTATTTAAATCCATAACTCTTCCATCTATAGGAGTATAATCTATCTTAAAGTCTCCTGTGTGAATTATTGTCCCCAGTGGAGTTGTTATAGCAAGAGAGCAGGCATCTGCTATAGAGTGTGTTGCTTTTATAAATTCAACTTTTATTTTCTCTAAAGTTACTATATCTCCACTATCTACAGGATAGATTGTTGCCATATCCATCATATTATGTTCTTCTAATTTGTTTTCAACTAAACCTAATGTAAGTCTAGTTCCATAAATAGGCATATTTATTTGTTTTAATATATAAGGTATTGCTCCTATATGATCTTCATGACCATGGGTTAAAAATAACCCTTTTACTTTTTCTTTGTTATCTATTAAATATGTTACATCCGGAATTAC
The DNA here is from genome assembly GCF_017888745.1 of Terrisporobacter sp. Lineage (GTDB taxonomy): Bacteria > Bacillota > Clostridia > Peptostreptococcales > Peptostreptococcaceae > Terrisporobacter. Next base: position 2,421 of record NZ_JAGHFM010000192.1, read on the forward strand.
TAAATCTACTCCATACATATCTTCATCTGGAAATGAAATCCCACAATCTATTACTATAATTTCATCTTCGTATTCTATTGCTGTAATATTTTTCCCTATCTCACCTAATCCTCCAAAAGGAATTACTTTTACACATCTTCTTTTTCTCATTATAATTCTCCTTTTACTGTCTTTTTCTTTTTTATTTAAACTAAAAAAAGTTATTATCAATCATTTTACTTTCTATTATTATTTGCACATTATGCATAATTTATATTTTTAAAGTAAAAATATAAATGGAGGTGTTTTCATGGTAAATTTAACTAATAAAGAAAGATTCTTACTTGAAGGTGAAAAATATCAACAACAATTAGCAATAGATAAATACAATGATTATGCTTTGCAAGCTAATGATCCTAGCTTAAAATCTCTATTTTCAAATTTAGCTAAAATTGAACAAAAACATTTAAATATGATCGATGAAATTTTAAGTGGAAAAATTCCCAATATAAAAAGAGAGGAATTTCATCCATATTATGAAGATAATTCAACCAACACCATTGACTGTATAAATTTAGGTAATATTACCTTAACATCTATAAATACTGATTCATATCATGATGGCGATAAAGTTATATGTTTTAATGCTCTTACAACACAAGAACTTCTTCATTCCACATATAGTACTTCTAGTATGGAGTTTGATAATAAAGATTTGAAAAATGTTTTAGATTTTATAATTAACGAAAAATCAGAAAGTATAAACTACATAAATGAGTATATGAATAAGAAAGGTATGCATGACAACATTATATTTTTTTAAATTATAAGTCCCTTAGTATATAAAAAGCTGATAAATTATTATCAGCTTCTTTCATTTAAATTCATTACATTAAGTACATGCATCATAGTTCCTATTAACAAACATTCTTCGTCATTAATAACAAGAGGATATCCATTTTCTTCTACATACAATTTTACAATACATACATATGCTTTAGCAGTATTTTCTATTATCTGTCTAGCTCTATTTATTATGAAATCTCTGCTCTTATAATTCCGAGAACTTCAACATCTTCACATTTATATTAAGTTCATCTTTTAATTCATATAATAATTTACATGCACCTAAAAGTATGGATGTATGTGCATCATGACCGCAAGCATGCATTATTCCTTTATTTTTTGATATATAGAGTTTATTATTTTTGTCTAATATTGGCAAAGCATCTATATCCGCCCTGATTCCTATAGTTTTGAACTTTTCATCTTTGATAATTTGAGCCATAATAATTCCACGATGCTCAATATATTCTTTATAATCTATACCAATATCATCAAGATAACTTTATTCGTATATAATATATTTATAAATATAATTTCTTAATTAGAAGTATTACTATATTTATAATATTTTTCTATTTAATAAAGGGGGTATATAAGTTGAAAATTTTAGATTTAACACATACTATTACAAATGATATGACCATATTTCCAGGTGGTAAGCAACCTGAAAATGAGGTTATTTGTAATGTTCAAGAAGATGGTTATAAAGTAACTCAAATACATATAAATTCTCACAATGGAACTCATATGGATGCTCCTGCTCATGTTTTAGAAGCTGGAGCAACCCTTGATAAACTTGACGTTGTAAATTTTGTTGGTATGGCCGCTGTTGTTGATTGTTCTGACTTAAATAAAGGAGATATAATAGAATACGATTATATTGAAAAAAATAAAGAAATTATTGAAAAAGCTGAATTCATAATATTTAAAACTGACTGGAGTAAATATTGGAATACAGAAAAATACTTAGATAATTATCCAGTTATCAGTGAAGAAGTAATTGATTACATAATCTCAAATAAAAAGAAAGGTATAGCATTTGATACAATTTCAGTGGATTCAATAGATAATGCTGAACTAGAAAAACATCATAGATTACTTAGTAATAGTATTTTGATATTTGAAAATTTGACTAATTTACATTTAATAGATACAAACTTATTTGTATTTTGTGCTTTACCTCTCAAATTTGAAAATTCTGATGGAGCACCTATTAGAGCTATAGCAATGTTAGATTAAAGTTGAAATTCATAAAAAGACTAGAAATCAATTTTCTAGTCTTTTTTAGTTAATTATTTTAAATTTCTTTATTATCTATCATATATAGTTTATGTGTTTTTCTTAATACTACTAATATTGAAGCTAATATAAGACCTTTTGATATACTACTTATAGTTATACTCCACCATACCCCGTTTAGCCCTAATATATTTGGCTTAGATAATATTAATGCTAAAGGTATTCTAAGTCCTGTCAAAACGGCAATTATAATTGATGGTATATAAGTTCTACCTATTCCTTTAAAAATTCCTGCAATAGTAATTTCTAGACACATAAATAATTGTGAATATCCTAATATTTTTAGATAATCAGTTCCTTTTAATATTGCCTCTGGTTCATTTATAAATGCTCTAAATATATATTCACCTAGAAAAACTAATATGAAAGTAGTAAAACTTCCCCATATCATAACTCCAATAATAGAATATTTTGTACTCTTATTTATTCTATCTATTTTTTTAGCTCCATAGTTTTGCCCAACAAAACTAGATAAAGCCGAAGCAAATCCTTCACAACTATTCCATGATATAGATTCAATTTGTGAACCAACCTTTTGAACTGCTATAGCAACTGGTCCAAAGGATGCAACTACAACACCCATAATCATAGAAAAAGCTGTAAATAGTCCATTTTGAAGAGCTACTGGTGTTCCTAATATAAATAGTGTTTTATAATATTTTAAGTCAATTTCTCTAAATAATTTTATTTTAAAATATTCATCATTATTTTTTATTATTAAAAAAATAAAGCATAATGATACAACTAGATTAGAAGTAATTGTAGCTAAAGCAGCTCCAGCTACTCCCATCTTAGGAAAAGGACCTACTCCAAAAATTAATACAGGATCTAATATAATATTAGTAATTAGTCCTATAGTATTTATTTTAAAAGGAGATTTACTATTTCCAAGTCCTACAAATATTGAAGTGAATACTGGATTAATAAAATAAAATACCATTCCAATTCCTACTATTACTAAGTATTCCTTTGACATATTTATTACATCAATATCTCCTAGCTTAAAAAATCCAATTAAAGGATTTCTAAATATTATCAATACTAAACTATATAAAATAGATAATATTATATTAATTTCTATAGCTGATTTAATATAATATTTAACATCATGTATATTTTTTTCTCCTATACTTTGTGCTACTTTAATTTCTCCTCCTACTTTAGAAATCATAATAAATGCCATAGCTAGCCAAGGATAAAATCCTGCTGTACCTACTGCTGCAACAGCATTACTACCGACTTTACCTACCCATATCATGTCTATAAGACTATAACCTATTTGGATAAATGATGTTCCCATTATTGGTAAGGCTAATTTTAGCAACTTCTCAATAATTTTTCCATTAGTTAAATCTACTTTTTCACTCATAATAACTCCTTAAATATTTTTATAAATTACCATTAAAATGCCACCTATATAGGTGGCATTTTATATAATATTACTTATTATCTACTGATATATTATCTTCTATTTCTCTCATTATTTTTAATTCTTCTTCATTTAAATTTGTAAATTCACAAATATTTTCTCTGATATAATTTGCCACTAGTCCTCTTAAGTCTGATTGCTTATATAAGTCGTTAAATTCATTAAATTCAAATTTACTCATAAGTATGGTATACTCTTCTACATCTCTTTTATCTATACTTGATATAGCATCTAAAATATTATTTTCTGATAGAAGCTTTTTATACTCTTTTAATATATTAAATGCCTTTACGTCTTCAAATGCATCTTTAATATATTCCATAGTTATATTACTAAGACTAAATAAATATTCTCCAATTCCACCATTTTGCATTTCTGTATCAAACCATAATAGTGTGTAAATATTTCTATGTGATTTTTTCATATTATCAAATACATTTTTATCACTACATGCATATCCATATTCAATTTCTAAATTATTATCTACCATACAAATCAATTCTTCATCATCATAGTTGAGTATCTTTACTAGACTACAACTTTTTAATTTAACTTCTTCCCCCTGATTAGATTTGATCTTACTTCTTATAAATAATAATATTACTATATTTGCTAACCCTACAATAACAAATATCAATAATACTTTATTCATTACTCCCATTATATATCCCCCTTGATATTTTGTTAAAACATATTCTTATTTATGTAAAATAACAAGATTGAACTTATTATAAAGCCTATCATCATACAAGTTATAGCTAATCTTTTAGCTTCTTTATATATTTTTTTATTATTTTTTATTTCATACCAAACACAATAAATAATAAAAATCAAACTACTTAAAGACAACATTACACCTAAAGTCATTATAAAAAAAATTATCATAATAGAATTTTTATCTTGCATCTTTTCACATCCCTATATTTGTAAGATATCATTTTGTCATTTTTTTGCTTTGCATATAATTTATTATATTATAATTTTTTTATTTTTGTATAATATTTTTTGAATTTAGTTAGATTCAAAACCTCTCTATATTTTTTAATATAATTATATTATACCATCATACCCCGATTACGTTAGGAGGTTTTTAAATGATAATCTTTGATAAAAAATTAGGAATTAATGTGATATCTAAAGAAATAAAAAATAATAAATTACCTTTATTCTTAAATGAAAAAATATCAAATAATGTAACAAGTTTCTTTTCTTCTGTAAGTATGACAAGTGATGCTTGTAAGGAATTAGATGCTCCTGTATTCAGACATAAAAAATTAAGAGTATATTATAAGTAAGATTTTATAATAATTTACTAACTATTTTTATGTAAATTTTTAAACTTATATATACTCTTTTTCATTCCAAATAATTTTTTATTTATAAATATTAATTCTATTAGTAAATATTTAATAATGTTTTATGATTAACCAATCTTGTCATGACTTATTGCATTATTTTTAATAATATTTATAATAGTTTCTTTTGCTTTTATCATATCTTCTACTGCAATATGTTCGTATATACCATGGAAATTTGCTCCTCCAGTAAATATATTCGGTGTAGGAAGCCCCATATAAGATAATCTAGCCCCATCTGTACCTCCTCTAATTGGCACAATATTTGGAGTAACTCCTGCTTCTTCCATAGACTTCTTAGCTAAATCCATAACATACATAACAGGTTCAATAATCTTTTTCATATTATAATATTGGTCATGTATTTCTACTTCTACTAATTTAGACTTGTATCTTTCATTTATTCTATCCGCAATATTTATAAGTAAATCTTTTCTTCTTTGTAAATTTTCTAAATCAAAATCTCTTATTATATATTTTAGAGTTGCACTTTCTACTTCACCTCTAAAATCAGTTATCATATAAAATCCATCATATCCATCAGTTTTTTCTGGTACTTCATCACTTGGCAGTAATGAATGAAATTCCATAGCAACGGTAGTGGCATTTATTAATATATCTTTTGCTGACCCTGGATGGACACTTTTACCTTTAATAACTACATTTGCCGAAGCTGCATTAAAGTTTTCATATTCTAACTCTCCTAAATGACCTCCATCTATTGTATATGCAAAATGAGCATTGAATTTTTTCACATCAAAATAATCTGCTCCTTTTCCCACTTCTTCATCTGGTGTAAATCCTATAGATATTGGCCCATGCTCTATTTCTGGATGTTTTATAATATAATCTATCGCTTCAATTATTTCAGTAATTCCAGCCTTATCATCTGCTCCAAGTAATGTTGTTCCATCAGTTGTTATTAAAGTTTTACCTATTTTTTCTTTTAAAAATGGAAATTCTTTTGGAGATAATATAATACTTTGTTCTTCATTTAAAATAATATCTTCCCCATTATAATTTTCATGTATTTTAGGGTTTACATTTTCTCCACTGGCAGCTGGCGATGTATCCATATGAGCAATAAATCCTATTGTATTACATAGTTTTTCAGTATTAGCAGGAACAAAAGCATAAACATATCCTTTATCATCCATACTAACCTCTTCTACTCCAATTGATTTTAAATCTTCTACTATTATTTTACCTAAATTTTTTTGTCTATCTGTACTCGGAAATGTTGTAGAGTCTTCATCACTAGTAGTGTGTATTTTCGCGTATTTTATAAATCTGTCTATCATACTTTTCATAAAATAACCTCCTATATACTCTCTATTTATGTATTATTTTCAAATATAATATACTTATTATTTGTTTTTACAATGTTTTTAATCTAAAAAATTTAAAACTGTATAATACATTTCTCAATTATATATTATCTTTATATTAAAATAAAAGCACCTAGATTTTAAATACTAAGTGCTTTTTATTTCTAATATAACTATATATTCGCTGTGTGTAATATTGAGTTATAATTTTTCATTAGTCTTTCAAACGATTTATGATCAGATTTATACCCTATACCTTCTCTTTTTTCCTCTTTATCTATTAATTTATACTCCCCACATGCCTTTCTTATTTTCTCACGATCTTTTTTAGATATAGTAGAATATATTATTTTTTCTTCTGACGGAATATCTTTTTCATATTCTGGTTTAACAAAATATTTTACATCTTTTATTTGTTTTGCATTATATAAAGATTGGATAACTGCTCCATTTTTTAAGTGTTGTAAGTGCCAATCTAGTTTATATGTGTGAGCAACATGAGTTACACTTTTTAAATTTTTTTCAAATCCCAACGCAACTCTCTCCATTAATCCAAAATTTGTTTCACCAGTCTTATCTAGCCTTGGTAATAAAATTATATTTTCCCTTTTTATACCTAAATCTTCAACAGCTGAAAGAAATTCTCTTTCTCTATATTCATATTTTTCTATTTTACTCATATTTTTAAAAGTATCTTCTTTGTCAAATACTTTAATTCCTGTACCGTAAGATACCTGAACCATATAAACATTATCTGCTCCTACTTCATTTATAGCTTCAATAATTGCACTTGCCGCCCAAAGTGTTTCATCATCTTGATGTTGAGAATAAAAAACCACATTATCTTTAAATTTTGTATTATCATAGTCTTCTTCATCACCAAATCCTGATACTAATAATGTCCCTGTTACTATAATTGCTAAACTCATTAATATTTTTAGCACCTTTTTATTTTTAGTCATAATCTTCACTCTCTTCCCCTCAAATATTTAACTTACTTTCATTATAAATATCAAATATTACTATAACCTTACAGCAAAGTAACAATTTATTAACAAATTTCTATATTTTATATAAAATCGTAATAAATTTGTAGTAATTAGGAACATTTTTTGTTGATTTATTTTGATATAATAAATTTGGCTATTATAAATATAAAGGAGTGAGACGGATGAATGAAAATATATTAGTTGTAGATGACGAAAGAGAAATTGTAGATGCTATAGAGTTTTATTTAAAATCAGAGAGCTACAACGTAATAAAAGCTTATGATGGTTTGGATGCTTTAGAAAAACTTATAGAAAACGATATTAAACTTATTATCATGGATATTATGATGCCTAACTTAGATGGATTAAAAACTACTATGAAAATAAGAGAAGATAAAAATATACCTATAATTTTACTATCTGCTAAATCAGAAGATATGGATAAGATTTTAGGACTAAATGTAGGTGCAGATGATTATATTACAAAGCCTTTTAATCCTCTAGAACTTACTGCAAGGGTTAGATCTCATCTTAGAAGATATATAAACCTAGGGAATATAAATAATAAAAATATAAATTCTAAACTTTGCCAAAATAAATCACCAATATTAAGAAGTGGTGGACTTGAGTTAAATCAAGATACAAAATCAGTAACTTTAGATGGAGATGAAATAAAAATAACTCCTATAGAGTATAAAATTTTAGAATTACTTTTATCTAATCAAGGAAGAGTGTTTTCTTCTCGTGAGATTTATGAAAGGGTTTGGGATGAAGATCCTTATAATTGCGAAAAAACAGTTGCCGTTCATATTAGAAGAATACGTCAAAAAATTGAAATAGATTCAAAAAATCCAAAATACTTAAAGGTGGTGTGGGGAATTGGCTATAAAATTGAAAAACTGGACTAAAAACTTAGAGAATAATAATCAACCTGCTAAGATAGCATCTCTTTTCTTAATGTTTCTATTTGCTTCTATTTTTATAGAAACATTAGCATTTATTTATAGAGATTCTGTTGATTTCGTTAGTATATATTTTCAAGCTGCAATTTCCAATAATGGTTGGTTATCCGGTATTCTTATAAGACAATTCTTTTTATTTGGACCTGGTGTATACTACGATGATAGATATATATTTTGGGGATTTACATCAATAACTATAATATCACTTATTTTAACTATTACATGTTTTAGAATATATAAGAAAAATTTAAAAACACATACTCTAGTGGATAAATATATAAAATATTTATACGAAAAAACACCTTTTGAGATTGTTTTATTATTAGCATTTATATCAATTCAAATAAGTAGATATGGTATGCATA
>NZ_JAGHFM010000386.1 GCF_017888745.1 Terrisporobacter sp.
ATTCAGCTTCTACTCTTGCTTCTAAGTTAGCTTTTGTATCAGCAACTACAACTTCTCCTAATAATTCAGCGAATTTAGCAGCATGTTCTGCTTCTTCGAAAGCTATTCTTTTGTAAGCTTCAGCAACCTCTGGATATCCTTCTCTATCAGCTTGTCTTGACATTGCAAGGTACATTCCTACTTCTGTACATTCTCCAACGAAATTAGCTCTTAATCCTTCTATTACATCTTCATCTATATCTTGAGCAACACCGATTCTATGTTCATCAGCCCATCTTAATTCTCCATTCATTTCTTCGAACTTATCAGCACCTACTTTACATACTGGGCATACTTCTGGAGCTTTTTCTCCTTCATATATATAACCACATACTGTACAAACAAATTTTTTCATATTCAGACCCTCCCAAATTATATTATAAATTTATTTTAAAATATTTTTAATCATTATTAATTATACTTAATATATACCTAATAATTTTCGTTTTAAACATATTTTTAATAATTTTTTATTTTAATTTATACCTGCTAGTACTAATTAATTCTTTATTCATAATATTATTTTCTTCATCTAAATATAATCTATATGTTTGTACGGTTATCTTATCCTTTGAAAACTCTTCTTTCATTTTAATAATAATCTTTTGACAATCTGATTTGCAGCCATAAATTTTAGTAGTTATAGCCCCATTTCCTACTATATTCTTAATATAAATAGGATGATTAAAAGGATTAGTAAATTTTAAATCTGTATACCCATAAGATACACTTGCATCTCTACCTCTTGGTGCATACCTAGAAGGTATTGTATGATTATGAACTTCATCTATTTTAAGTCCAGACAATAGAGCTGCATTGTAAATAGTAGTAGATACTTGACAAACTCCTCCTCCTTCACCATTTACTACCCTTCCTCCTACAATTATAGGAGCACTCTTATATCCATTATTCCATGTTCTAGCTCCCGTTGCTCTATTATAAGAAAACATGTCTCCAGGCATTAAAAGTATATCACTTGTACTTTCTCCTGCCACATGTATATTACTTCCCCTTGAAGTTGAATCATTAAAGCTTGTACTAAATTGTGCTAGAATAGTATCTATACTTTCAACTTCTTCTGTGGATATTCTAGGTTTTAAATCAATTACTTCTAAATTTATATCTTTAATTTTTTTATTATTGAGCATAGTATAGATTTCTTCTTTTAGTCGTGATAAATCGACTTGCTTACCTATTTTTGATTTAGTTCTTTTTATTTCTCCATTAGGCTCAACTTTAAGTGTTGCATCTTGAGCATCAATGTTTATTTCATTTGATATTTTACTTAATTCTTCACTTAATTTAGTCTCACTATATGTAGCTTTTAATTTTATAGTATAAGGTTTATTAACTCTTAAACCTGTTTTTCTTTTTATATTTTCCCAAGTATTATCACTTCTTGTATAATTAAAAGCTTCTTTTACACTTTCTTCTATGTGGTAGTCAAGTTCAATATTTTGAGGTCTAATATTCCAAATTCTATCATTATAAATTATTTTAAAATTCTTAATTTCATAAATCTTACTAAGTTTATTTAAGGCTTCTTTTTGGGTCATTTTTCCCACATCTATATTTTCTATTATTATATTATTATGAATCTTTTTATTTTCCATATTTTCATTTTTGGTAATTCCAAGACTATTAAATGCTATTATAAATAATATTACTATTAATATATATTTATTTAAATTATTTCTTTTGTATATCATATTATTCTCCTAACTATAAAAAATTCGCTTCGCTTAAGCCACTGCGTAAGCGCTCCACTTCATATCGCCAACGAGATGCCTTCGTTAACACTTCAGGCAACTCCATTGCTCAAAATTATCAGTTTGGATTATAAATTATCTACAATTCATATAATTTATAATCCCTTAAAATATATCTTTATGTTTTGCAGTTAGAAAATTAATATTCTACTAAAATAAATTCTTTATAAACAAAAAAATCACTGAAAATCAGTGATTTTAGCA
>NZ_JAGHFM010000193.1 GCF_017888745.1 Terrisporobacter sp.
AAATAGGATGGTCAAGTGAAGAATATTTATCTACGTCAGGAACATCAGATAATACAGAAAATTCAACAACACCTTCTGATAAAGTTAAGGCAGTAGTTGATTTAGCATATGCCCAATTAGGAAAACCATACATATGGGGAGCTGCGGGACCAAGTTCCTTTGATTGCTCAGGGCTTATGACTTATATATTTAAAAATGGAGCAGGAATTAATTTACCTAGGACATCGAGAGATCAATCACAAGTTGGTACTACTATAAGTAAGAGCAACTTGCAACCTGGAGACTTAATATTCTCAAGTACAAATGGAACTGGCACAGTAAATCATGTAGGCATATATGTTGGAAATGGAGAAATGATACACTCACCAAAACCAGGAGATGTGGTGAAAAAGACAAAAATAAATACTAGTTACTGGAATAATACTTACTTATGGGCAAAGAGAGTTATATAGGAAAATTACTTATGAGTTAAAGGGATGTTTTACATATTAACTTATTTATAAATTATTTTTTATTTTAGAGAACAATTGTTATATGAGTGATGAATAGTATTTTTGCTATTCATTGAAAATTGATTATTTAAAACCGTATTACAAGTAAGTGATACGGTTTTTTACATACAAGGAAATTATGTTTAGTTTGCAACTGTGGAAAACTCATAGGTTAAAGTATTATCAATGTATTTGACAAGTTGTAAAAAAGTAAATTTTGAGAAACTGGCAAAGCCGTTGGCAGCATGAAGTGGAGCGCCCACGCAGTGGCTTAAGTGAAGCGAATTTTTTATTCAAGATTTAAATTAACTGGAAATAAGTGTAGATGTTATAATATTATTTATAGGAATTAAAAGTATTATAAAAAGAAAAGAGAGAAGGGTTTATGGAGAAAATTTTAGTAGTATCGCATTGTATATTAAATAAAGCTTCAAAGGTAAAGGGTTACAATATGGAGGAAATGGAAGAAGAAAATCAATTGAGAAAAGAGCTTTTAAAAGAAGTCTTTGACAAAGACATAGAATTATTACAACTTCCATGTCCTGAGTTTATCATGTATGGTTCAAAACGTTGGGGTCATGTGAAAAATCAGTTTGATAATCCTTTTTTTAGAAAAAATTGCAAAGAAATATTAAATCCAATTATTGAACAACTTAAAGAATACAACAATAGCAAAGATAGGTTTCAAATTTTAGGTATAGTGTCCGTAGAGGGAAGTCCTAGCTGTGGTTACAACTTAACTTGTAAAGGTAACTATGGTGGCGAACTTGGAGGATGTTCAAATTTGCAGGAAAAAATAGAAAGTATTGTTATGGTAAATGAAGCTGGAGTATTTATGGAAGAGTTGGAAATGTTATTGAATAAAAATGATTTACATATAGATATAAGAACAATGCAAGATCAAGTTACTTATTTAAAAAAATTATAAATGTAGGCTTGTATTGAATTTATAAATATATGATGCAAATTCCTTGGTATAGCTATAAATTTATGATACAATTCAACTGGAAAAAGTCAAAATATGGAGGAATATTATGAATAATAGCAAATCAAGGTTGATTACATTTTGTGGTTTATCCGTAGTAATAAATATAATATTAGGAATTGTTACAAAAGCATTAAATTTACCACTTTACTTAGACACACTGGGAACTGTAATTACGGCAGCCTTAATTGGACCAATACAAGGGGCAGTAGTAGGAGCATTAACAAATATAATAACAGGATTTATGTATAGTATAAAAGATATTCCTTTTTTACTAGTTAATGTGGCAGTAGCTTTAATAGTAGGATTTGTAGCTAAGAAATTTAAGTTTACTTATAAGAGTGCATTTATAACAGGTTTAGTACTAGCAGTTGTTTGTCCATTAATAGGAACACCAATAAGTATTGCTATTTATGGGGGTCTTACAGGTACAGTATCAGATGTTATAGTTATATGGTTAAAAAGCAGTGGTAGTAGCATATTTGCAGCTTCTTTCATAGCTAAAGTAGGGAGTAATTTACTTGATAAAGTGGGGACTTGTTTATTTGCAGTGTTTGTGATTAAGTATTTACCAATGTCTATGAAGAGTGATCTGAAAAGTTATGGTGAAGCTAGATAATATGGGTTTTGAAATGATAGGCTAATTGCTATAGTATAGCGATTAGCTTTTTTATATGGAGAAAAGTTATTTTTAGTCATAGATAGCTATTATTTTTCATTTTTATGAGAAAAATTTTAATACATATACAAAAAAATGCTAATTTCGACAATGTGCATATATTATAATGTGTGAGGATAAAAATAATGTGGAGGGTATTATGAAGAAAAAAATATTAAGTCTAGTAACTATTTTAACATTTACTCTTGGAATAGTGGCTTGTTCATCAAATGGAAAAACACAAGATAAATTAAATGGAGATAAAGCGTTTATACAAACATTCCAAACCTCAATAAATAAAAGATGGAAAAATCAAGAAAATCTAGAAAAAAAGTATGAACAAAACGTTGCATTTTCTGATGAAGAGTATACAGAAGAAACAATAAAAGTTTTAGAAGAAGAGATTAATGCTTTAGAAGAAAAACAAAATAATATAGAAGATAAAGATTTAAAATCTTATGCTAAAGACTATATAGAGGGTGTAAAAAAACAGATTGAAGCAAATAAAACTGATGATTATGAATTACAAGATAAATATATACAAGAATCAGATAAATTAAGAAAGCCAGCATTGATAGCTCTAGTTGAAGATTATGGCGTGAAAATTGATAAGGAACATGAGCAAACATATAAAGATTTTAAAGAAAAGGCAACAATTATTAAAAAAGAAAATGAATCACAAAATTATGCAGATAAGCTTGCAACAGAAATGGAATTTGAAAAGACAACTGATGAATTTGGCTATGTAGAGTTTGAAACTACTGTAGAAAATACATCAGACTTTAATTTTAAAAGTTTATCATATAATGTTCAATACAAAGATAAAGAAGGAACAGTTATAGGCAGTGATATAATTTATCTAGAAAATTTCAATAAAAACTCAAAGCAAAAAATAAAGCTTTCACCTTTTGAAGAAGATGTGGAAGATATAGCTATAACTACTGATTGGTTTGAAACAGAATAAAAAATAATGGGAGAATTAAATAATGAGAAAAAAACTAGCTATTTTAATAATAACAATATTATCACTAGGTACCATATTAGTTGGATGTAAAAGAGAAAGCCCAACAGATGTGGTAAATATATATTTTGAACAACTTAAAAAAGGAGATACTGAACAAGCAAATGAGTTTATAGAAAGTACAATTTCACAAACAGAGGAAGAAACATCAGATGCCTCTGATAACGTAGAGGAAGAAACTGATGAAGTTATGGAAGAAGCACTTAAATTATATCTTTCAAAAATAGATGCTAAAGTTTTATCAGAGGAAATTGATGGAGATAATGCATCTGTTGAAGTTGAGATTAATGGACCTAATTTTAGTAATATGATGATGGAAGTTATACAAGAAAGTTTAGCAGATGCTTTTAGTGGAAAAGAGATGGATGAAGATTATATGAGTAGAAGTTTTTTAGAAAAAGTTAAGTCTAGTAAGAATGAAGTCAGAACTGGAAAAGTAAATCTAACAAAAGAAGATAAGAATTGGAAAATAAAATCTGATGATAATATAGTTAATTTGATGCTTGGAAAAGCTAGCAATCAAGATAGCTCTTTAAGTAAGTAAATATAAATCCCTTTCACTATATGTAGTGGAAGGGATTTTTTAATTACAAGGGTATTATATTGATTTTATTAAATACATCGCTGATTTAGTAGATTGTATAGTATCACTTCCTGATAAACTATCTACACTACTGGAATACCAGTTTGTATTTGGTTCTTTAATAGAGATAAAAAACACAAAGGACAGACTTTATTTATAGATGCTCGTAAAATGGGTGATATGGTAAATAGAAGACTTAGAGAGCTTAGTAATGAGGATATTACAAAGATTGCTGATACTTATATCAGGTAAAGATAAAATTCCTTCAAGAGCAAAAAGAAAGGTAAAAAAGGAGATATACTAATATCTACGGTAATACCTAATCAAAAACATTATGGTATTATAAAAAATAATGATATTGAGAATTTAATTGTATCAACTGGATTTGCAGTATTAAGGAGTAATGAGAATGTTAATTATAGCTATCTTTATAATTATTTGACCTTACCTAATGTTACTGAGTACCTTCAAGGTATTGCAGAGACTAGTACTATTGCATATCCATCATTGAAGCCTTCTGTAATTGGTAATTTAGATATAGATTTACCTTCTCTTGAAGAACAAGAAAAAATAGCTAATATTTTATCTTCTTTAGATGATAAGATAGAGTTAAATAATGATATAAAAATGACTATTCACGAGCCAAAAATATTAATTTAGAAATTAGAGCAATGATCATTATATATATACAAGAATAGTGGTAGATGTTGAAAATAATTATACTAGAGAAGTATATAATTCAATCAATAATTTTATTAATGATATAAATTTAAAGAATGTTAATGATGATAATTTAATTTATGAGGGACGAGAGTTTTTATTACAACCATCAATAGGAAAAAGCAATGATGAGGAGCATTTTATAAATTTTAAGTTATCAATTTGGAACTCTAGATATCTCAAAATCCATGTATAATCAACATATAAACTATATTAGGGGAGAGAAAAATGTATATGAAGTGTTGGAAGCTCTAGTAGATTTTAAACATGAATTATATAAGGAAATAGAAAGCGGAGATGCTATGGATTTAACTTATGAAGAAAAAGCCTTCTTCGATGTATTAACAGCAGATCCAGAAGTAATTGATACAATGGATGATGATATACTTATAAAAATAGCAAAGGAATTAACTAAAACAGTTAAAGACAATCTATGCCCTGCTTGGCATGAAAGAAAACAAGCTCAAGCTAAGATGAGGATGAAGATTAAAAAATATGATTATCCACCAAACAAAAGTGAGAAAGATGTAGAGGATGTTATGGAGCAAGCAACACTTCAATGTGTGGCTATAGTATAAATTTTATAAAGGGTGTGTCAAAAATGTCACACCCTTTGTTGATATTTAAATTTTTAGTATAATAAGATGTAATCAAAAATTTTAACAAGATGTAAATAAGAAATGAGGAAGAAAACAAATGAGATCGATAAACATATTAGAAGAAATTTCAGATGGAAAACTATATGATATTCAAGACACAGTAAAAGCAGACACATGTGGCTGTAATGGATGCAGCGATTGTTGTTGTGATGTGGGAGACTTAGTAGTACTTACACC
>NZ_JAGHFM010000025.1 GCF_017888745.1 Terrisporobacter sp.
ATTATATGTTATTCATGGAGCAGATAACATATAATTTCATTACAATAAAGAAAATGACACCTAAAAATAGGTATCATTTTGTTATATGATTTTGAATTTTATTTTAAGTAGAATTTAAGTCTTTAACTATTTCATTTATACAATCTTCTGCTTGAGGGTAAAGAGTATATTTTTTATTATTTAAAAGAATCAAATTCTTTCTATTTATTTGCTAGTTTATTATCAAAATGTGATATTTTTCTAAAATAAGCTTATTAGATTATCTAGTATTTAATTTATTTCTACCATTAATATAACGTTAAAATATCATTTGTTTTAAAAATTAAAAATGAACTTTATAAATAGCAAAATCCATCTTTCTTTTCTTTAATAAAATATTTTTAATCAATAAAACACCGTATAATCAATATATTATCAAAAAATTTTGTAAAAATATAGTCTTTTTAGGAAAACATTTTTCGATTATAATTAAATCACAGATAACCAAAGGAAAGAGGGGCTAGTAGATGAAAAAAATTTTTATAATTACATCAATATTATGTAGTGGGGTTTTAGTAGTTTTAAATTTAGCCAAATTATTAAAAAGAAAAGAAATTTGCTAATTATATTTAAATCCTATTAAATATATCATCTTTGAAAATTTTTCTATATAACAAACTAAATTTACTGGAGGAATAAGATTATGAATATAAATATCATTTCAAAAAAAGTAGAATTAACAGAGGCTATTAAATCAAAAATAGAAAATAAATTTGGTAAGTTAGAAAAATATTTAAATCAAGATACTGATATAAATGTAAAGTTAGATGTAAGAAAGAAAAATCAAAAAATAGAAGTTACTATATTTACTAAAGGCGGAACTATTCTTAGAGCAGAAGATTCTAGAGAAGATTTATACTCTGCTATAGATTTGGTTTATGATAAACTTTATGGTCAAATAAGAAAGTTAAAAACTCAATTATCTAGAAAAAATAAATCTAATGATAGTATAAGATTTGATAATATAGAATACTATGATACATCTGATGAGGAATATGATAATAAGATAAAAAAGGTGAAAAAATTTAATATAAATAAACCTATGAGCGCTGAAGATGCTATAAATCAAATGGAACTATTAGGTCATAACTTCTTTGTATTTAGAGATTCAGATACTGAAGATGTAAATATTGTTTATAAAAGACATGATGGATATGGTTTAATTGAACAAATTTAGCTACAAAATTTAACTACATAGGTACACAAATATTCATTTGGTAAGACTAAAAAGAACTAACTATTAAATAGTTGGTTCTTTTTTATATTGTATGGAAATTATAATTTATTGCTTTTAATTCATTTATGTGACTTAGTCACTTTCTTTTTACTAAAAAAACAATATAATAGCTTTAAATAAAAAACATTGGGAGGATTATTAAAATGACTAAGGTTAAGAAAAAAGCAACGATAGATAAAAATTATTGTGTTGCTTGTGGTACTTGTGTAAAAATTTGTCCTTTGCAACTTATACACATAGAACAAGGAGTATTCGCTGAAATAAATACAGAAAAATGTGTTGGATGTGGAAAGTGTGCAAAAGCTTGTCCTGCATCTGTAATAGGTATTAAAGTAATGGAGGCTATAAACAATAATGAAGAAAAATAAGAAAAAAATAATAGATTATATGTGGATTATTAGTTGTATATATTTATCTTTAGGTTTATTTAATATATTATTTGCTTGGTTAGGACTTCTATGTTTTTCAATCCCCCTAATAATCTCTCTATCTGGTAGGGGTAAAAAATATTGTAATGTATACTGCGGTAGAGGTCAATTATTGGATCTTATGGGAAATAAATTAAAAATGTCTAGAAAAAAAGATATACCTAGCTTTTTAAGAAGTAAATGGTTTAGATATGGTTTCTTAACATTCTTTATGACAATGTTTGTGTTGATGTTATTTAATACTTATATGGTATTTAGTGAAGCTAGTGAATTACAAAAATTTATAAAAATACTTTGGACATTTAAACTTCCTTGGAACTGGGTTAATACAAGTATGGTTTCTCCATGGGTTGCACAATTTGCATTTGGCTTTTATAGTATAATGTTAACATCTACAATTTTAGGTATAATTACTATGATTTTATATAAACCAAGATCTTGGTGTGTATATTGCCCAATGGGAACTATGACCCAGTTAATTTCAAAGTCAAAATATCGTTCTAATAAATAAGACTTATTTAAATAAAAAAAGCAATAACTGTGCTAATAAAAGCTTCAGTTATTGCTCTATATAACCATATATTTGAATTTTCTAAATACTTTATTTTTTAATAAGTTTAATAATTTTACACTTTCAATAAAACTAATATAAGTTTTTAAAAATTATACAATTTCATAAATGTCTGATAATTCTAATTCTATATTGTTATTACTTATATTGTAGTAGTCATATACCTGAGATTTTAAATTTTTATTTGGTAATTTAATTATAAACTTACTCCCCTTATTCAGTTTACTCTCAACACTTATATTACCATCATGAGCTTCAACTATAGACTTAACAATACTTAGTCCTATTCCACTTCCTTCATTAGCTCGTGTAAAAGATTTATCACATTGAACAAAACGTTTAAATATGTGCTCTAAATTTTTTTCTTCTATACCTATGCCTTCATCTCTTATAACTATCTCTATCCATTCATTATTTTCAATTACATTAACATATATATTGTTATTTTCATTTGAAAACTTTATTGCATTTGATAATAAATTTAGTATAACTCTTTCAATCATCGTTGGATCACATTCTATAATACTTTCTTCCACATTTGTATCAAACTGTATGTATATTTTTTTTAATAATGCAAAATTTGAAACGGATAAAGTTACATCTTCCACAATGGATACTATGTTATATATACCAAAATTAGGTTTCAATAAACCTTCTTCTATTTGTGAAATATCCATAATATTATTTATTAATCTCAACATTCTCTTGCAATTTGTTTTTAAATGTTTTTCATATTTTATATACATAGATTTAAAGTCTAAATCATTTTTATGTAAGCCTCTCTCTAATAATTGTATGGCTGAGCTAAATATATTTAAAGGGGTTTTTAATTCATGAGCTAAATTTGCTATAAACTCATTTTTTTCTTTATCATATACTTTAAGTTTTTCTAATTCAAACTGAGTGTTTATTTCTTGGGAAACATCAGAATAAGAAACTACTATTTGTTTGTATTCTTCATCACTGATGATTAGATGTACATAGCAATCCAAATACCTATTTTCTTTATCATTCTTGATTATTCCACTCCAAAAACCATTCACTTGTAGAGAGTCCATTATCTCATTCTTATTACCAATAAAATCTAATTTATTCTTTAGAATTTCTTCTAATTCTTTTAAATTATCATTATCGATTATATTATAATTTTCTTTAATCTTTTTATTAGCATATAATAAATTGTAATTTTCATCACTTATAAACATACAGCTATGATTGCTATTTTCAGCTAAATCATAGAATGTAGATAAATTTCTATTTAGTACTTTTGTTTTACATATATATATATATAACTCAACAAAAGAACCTGTAATAACTATAAAAAAGCTGATAAAAGTTATTGATACTGCTGTTAAATTAATATAAAATGACAATACACCTTTACAATTCATAGAATATATACCATAAATTGCTTTTATTGAAAATAAAAATATACTAGCGGATAAAACTATAAATAAGTATTCCTTACTTTTTAAACCAATTCTAAATAATTTTATGCCAACATAACCATAAATAATCATTAAGAAAATATTATATAATACAAAAAATTCACTACTATTATAAAAACTAATTTTACTACCAAAATTAATTTCAAGCAGTCCAAATAATACAGAATATGCAACTAAAATTATTATTGATAGTTCTTTATTATCAATAATAACTTTTGAAATTTTATTATTTTCTCTAATAGATAGAATTAATATAAAAACCCTTAATATAGAGGTACATATAACGGTATAATTAGATATTGATAATTTTACTGCATAAAAACTCAAGTAATTAATATATCCTAATAATATATCTATTGATAATGATAAATATATTAAAGAAATAAAAAATACACTATCTTTTTTTAGTCTATTATATGCTATAATGCAACTGCCAAAAGCCAATATTGAAGTTACACAATTAAAAGTCCTAATAAATCTTATAGTAGATTGTAGGTAAGTTTTATCTCCTTCACCAGATAAAAATATATCTGTAATAGAAATAGTACATACTATTAAAACAGTAATCATTACATAAATAAGTAATCTATTTTCTTTCTCTTCTAACTTGTTATTATCTATAATTCTATGCATTATATTCTAAAATCCCCTTTTTCATTTTTCCTGCTTTTACAAATAATAACATACTTAAAGAATTTTATTTGTAATATTATGTCGTATAATTTATTTTTTGTTTTAATTTTAAGTAAATAAATATAAAATTATATATTAAACTTACCTTTCATAGCGAAATCTATAGATTTTTGTATTATTTTCTATAATTTTATTATTATAAGTTAATCCCCCCAATTTTATCCTTATAAATTTAAAGTTGAATTATCTTAGTACCTATTTTTTCTCCAAATGAAGTATCATGCTCCACAAATAACATTGTTGGCTGTTCACTAAAAATAAGATTTTCTACTTGCATACGTGAAATCACATCTATAAAGTTAAGAGGTTCATCCCATATATATAAATCAGCTTCTTCACATAAACTCTTAGCAATAAGTAACTTCTTCTTCTGACCTTCACTCCACTGACTTATATCTTTTTCAAATTGTATATTTTCAAATCCAAGCTTTATTAAATTACTTTTTACATGCAAATTATTAACATTTTCATTTTTTATAAAATCATCTAAGTTTCCTTTTAAGTGAGAAGTTTCTTGAGAGATGTAAGATATTTTATTTGTTTTTTTAATATATCCTCTATGTGGAATATCTTCGCCTATTATTAATTTTATAATACTAGATTTACCACTTCCATTTTTCCCTCGTAGCCACACTCGCTCACCTTTTTTTACTTCAAAACTTATATCATCAAATATTTTTTCATCGTCATAACTAATTTGTAAATTATGAACTTCCAATACAGTTTCTTTACTCTGATTTAAGTCATCTCTATCCTTTATATTTTTTGAAGATATTTCTAATTTTTCTACAACATCTAAGTTTTTTAGTAATTTAGACTTTTCTTCAATTGCTTTATTTTGTCTAGCCTCAATACTCTTAGCTCGTTTCATCATTTTAGCTGCTTTATGACCTATAAATCCCCTATCAACTGGACCATTTCCTTTTTTACTAGCTTCTATTTTATGGGACCATATTGACTTTTGCTTAGCTGTTTTTTGTAGCCTTTGAATCTCTTTTTGTAATTTTTCATTTTTAGATTTTTCAAACTCATCTTCTCTATCTTTATTAAATTGCCATGTGGAGAAATTACCCTTTTGAATTTCTATATTAGCCCTATTTATAGAAAGTATGTGGTCAACTATAGAATCTAAAAATGCTCTATCATGAGATACTACTATAAATCCTTTTTTACTGGCTAAATATTTAGCTACTATTTCTCTTCCTTCCACATCTAAATGATTCGTAGGCTCATCAATAAGTAAAAAGTGATTTTTTCTCAAAAATAATCCTACTAAAAGTAACTTTGTTTGTTCTCCATAACTTAATATTTCAAATGTTTTACTAAGTATATTAGTATCTAAGCCTATTTTATTAACTTCTTTTTCAATTAATTCATTTATTATATATCCATCATTATTTATATAATTTTCTAGAATTTCTCCGTATATATCCATTTTTTCTGGCAACAGACTATATTCTTCCATCTCTTTTTCCCAAATTGTAAAAGGAGCAATGGAATTTCTAACTACCTCCAAGGCTGTCCCAAAAATGTCACGCCCTTTGATGGGGAAATATTCAAACTTTACTGTACTTGTAATTTGACCACTATATTCATATTCTCCCATAAGAAGTTTTAAAAAAGTAGTCTTTCCCCTTCCATTTCGACCAATCAATCCTAACTTCCAGTCTGTATCTATGCAAAATGATACATTTTTAAATATATCTTCACCATGTGTATCATATTGAAAACTTAAATTATTTATATTTATTTGCGACATAACTCCATCTCCTCTTAAAAGTAAATTTTCTTTAGTCGTGTAACAAACCATATGTCTTTGTTATCACTTCATGTATATCCGATTCTAAAATTTACATAAAAAAACTTCCTTAAATTTAAGTAATTTCAACTACTTTAAATTAAGGAAGATATAATTCTACTAAGTATATATAAAATATAATTATATTCTAGCTCTAAAAACATAATTATATTAATATTTTTCACACAAAAATAAATATATTTTAAG
>NZ_JAGHFM010000194.1 GCF_017888745.1 Terrisporobacter sp.
ACATTTCTCAGGATAAATATATATTACTTCCCATTCATTATCTTCATTCTTTTTATAATCAGCTATTTTTTTGTCTACACCATTAGTTAATTCATAAAAAAGCACATAGTATTCTTTATCATTCTTATCTTTGTAATATGCTCTTTTCTCATATCCTTCTTCATTTACTATTACATCACCTTTTACTAAAGAGCACCAATTACCATATTCTACTTCAACAAAAGATCTTGCATCGTATGCCCAGCCATGATAAGGTGCACATAGATAATTTTCCGGTGAGTAATTCATTTTTACAATTTTATATTTTTCTCCTTCTTTTCTTAAATATATATTTCCATAATAATATGAAAACATTCCTTTATCTAATGTGGAACCTTCTATTACTTCTAATTCTACGAAGTATTTTAATAAATCTGGATTCTTTTCATCAGAAGGTACATTATTAACCTTAATTAAATTAATATGTAAAATATTTTCAAATGAATTTAAAAAGTTCTCATATGATATTTTTTTCTTTAATGAATCAGATAAAAAATTATAAGCAACTGGATAAGGTTTTTTTTCATCTCCTATAGTTCCACATCCTGTCTCATTATCTCCAATTGGATTTGAAGCTTCTCTTAATACACTAAAATAATTAACTACAGTGTCTTTACCAGATCTAAAAGTATGATTTGGCAAATTCATCTTATATGGGCTTTTATCGTAAAATTCTTTTAAGCTATTTACATTTTCATTATTTAATATTGTCATATTAGACGGTCTAAAGAACCTTTCCAAATCATAGTCTGAATTAATACTATCTACTAATTGTAAATTCTCATCTATACTATTTTCTAATACATAATTACCACCCATAATAAATTGTTTTGTATTATCCATAGCATATATATTTATAGTAGACGATAATATCATTATTAAACTTAGAAATATATATGGTATCTTTTTCATATTAGCCTCCTTATTTATGAAATACATCGTTTACTTATATCTTTTACAATTTTTTCTAAAATACACTAAAAATGTTCATAAATATGTTATTTTTCTTCATAACCCGTACTCATTAATAGATGACTTTTACATTTTAATCTTCTACAATTATTAACATAAGACTTTATATATGAGGGGATGAAATTATGAAAAAAACAGATGAAAGAGATACTATGTTTGCAAGAGCCAATTACCAACCAGGAAGTGACGCTTATAAAGATTATTATTCAAAAAATCCAGAAAGAAAACAAATAGATGATAGTTTTAGAAATAGAACACAACTTTGTGGTGAAGATTCCATGACTTATAATAAATTAAATTCTCCTATTGCTGAATGTGCTTTTAATTTTTTAGGAGATATTAGAAATCTATGTGAGGGGCATATTTCCAAAGAAAAAGTTGAAGCAAATCCTGAAATTTTTTCTAAAAAAATAAAAGGTATTGCAAAACAATATGGAGCATCAGTTGTCGGTATAACAAAATTAAAAAATGAACATATCTATAGTCACAGAGGAAGGCATGAAGAAAACTATGGTGAAGAAATCAATCTCAATCATGAATATGCTATAGTTTTTGGGTGTGAAATGAATAAAGATATGATTAATAGATCTCCTATGATTGCAGAGGTTATTGAAACTTCTAAGTGCTATGTAGACGCTGCAATTATAGGCATGATAATTTCATATTATATTAGAAGTTTAGGATATGATGCTAGAAATCATATGGATGGTAATTATCTTGTAATACCAACCCTTATAGCTAAAGATGCAGGTCTTGGACAAATAGGAAGAAATGCAATTTTAACAAATAAAGATTTTGGCTCAAGATTAAGATTAGGGGTAGTAACTACCACTCTTTCATTATCAGAAGATGATGAGATAGATTTTGGACTTGACGACTTTTGTAAAGTTTGTAAAAAATGTGCTCTATATTGTCCTAGTCAATCTTTATCTAGAGAAGGAAAATTAGGATTTAATAATAAATATAATTGGACTGTTAATGTAGAAACTTGTTATGAGAAATGGAGATACTTAGGTACTGACTGCGGTATGTGTATTTCTGTATGTCCTTTTAGTCAGAATCTTGAGAGTATAAAAAATTGTGACTCATTCAAGAAAAATGGCAATGCTATCCAAAAAGCTCTTAATGAATATAAAAATAAATTTGGAAGCAGGGTTTTCATTCCCGGAAATCCACCTTGGCTAAGATAAATAAATTATTTACATATCAAGAGATTATAAATCATATGTTTTATTAATAATTTATAATCTCTTAATTATTCTATTGACTAATATAAAACCATTTATTGCATGAAGTATAAGCCTTACAATAACTTACACAAAACTAAACTTTTATTTAATCTTAACTTTGAAAACTGACCCTTCTCATAGTTACATGAATAAATTTAAATACTAGTAATCCCACAAATAGATTTATTATAACAGCAGGTACAACAACTGCCATGAATAACATTGAAAAATCCCCTGGTAAACCAACTAATATTTGAGCAGATGTTAAAAAAGTAAATCCACTTATTACAGTACCTAAACTTAATATTAAGCATGATAAAATTAAATCTTGAGTTTTTTCTTGCAATTTACTTATAAATGGTACTTTATATATTAGCATCATAATTACATAAGTTATATTTGTAGTTATAAGTTTATCTAAAACATTAGGTATTTGTCCTCCAGGAAAAGTTGTTGTCATTCCTGAGAAAATTCCAGCTACTACCCCTGCAATTAAACAACTCTTATAATCACCTTTATTTATAATAAAAATTGTAAATAACATTATTAAAGTCATATCTGGTTTTATTCCAAATATAGCAGGCTCGATTTGATGTAAGACTAAACCTATTCCTAAAAGTACAGCATTTAAAACTAATTTTTTTGTATTCATTTTCATATTTAATTCCTCCAATATTTCTGATAATTTTAAATAAATTAATCCTTTTTTAAGTTCTTTTAGCACTTCAGTTCAAACCAAAATTCTCACCTACCTTTTCTTAAAATTAAAAAACTCCGTCCTATTATAATAATAGGACGGAGTATATTCCGCGTTGCCACCTAAATTGTGTATAATAAATACACCTCTCACTATTGGTACTAACATACCTCATTTGCTGTAACGTGCAACCCACGGTAAAGTCTACTATCAAATGATTGATTTCGATTTACTCCTCAAAGGCCCATTCATCAAATTTCTTCTTGTCAAGATTCCACCATCCTCGACTCTCTGTATTGAACCTAAATTTGATTACTATCCCTTTTCAAAGGATTTAATTTATTATTAATATAATAATATGCATTTATACCAACATTGTCAATACTATTTTTTAAATTTTCTAAATAGTCTATATTTATATTATTTTAAATGGATTTAAATTTACTTCACTTTTTATAACTTCTACATCTTCTAATTCATCTAAAAATCTTTTCATCACATCTTTAAAAATATCTTCTGTATCAAAATGACCGCAATCAATTATACACATATCCATATCTAACGCATCTTGAGCTTCATGATATTTAACATCTCCTGTAATTATAACATCACAATTTTTAGATTTAGCTAAACTAATCATATCTGAACCAGCACCAGTTACTACAGCAACTTTTTTTATTTTTGTGTATAATTCCCCTACAACTCTTATATGATCCATATTTAATTTTAATTTTATTTCTTCACATAAATCTTGTAAGCTAATTTTATCATTCAATGATGCATATCTTCCTAAACCAACTGATTCACCCTTATTTTCTAATTTATATACATCATATGCTACTTCTTCATAAGGGTGAACTTTTAACATCTTATCTATACTCTTTTGTAAAAGTTTCGATGGAACAATAGTCTCAATCTTTACTTCTTTTACATTCTCTATCTCTCCTACAGTACCTATAAACGGATTTGTATCATCTTCAGGTTTAAATGTTCCAATCCCTTGAGTATTAAAAGTACAATGACTATAATTACCTATATAGCCAGCTCCAGCTTCTCCTAAAGCTTCTCTGACTATAAGTTCATGAGATATAGGTACATAGACCGCTATTTTATATAAAGTGTCACTATAAGTTACATCTAATATTTTAGTATTTTCAAATCCCATTATTTCCATAAAATAATCATTTAATCCATCAACAGCTATATCAAAATTTGTATGCATAGAATAAAGTGCTATATCATTTTTAATTAGTTTATGTATAAGTCTACCTTTTAAATCTTTTGTATTTATTTTATTTATTTTTTTAAATATGAAAGGATGATGAGTAACTATTAAGTCTATTTTATTTTCTATAGCCTCTTCTATTATACTTTCATTGGCTTCTAAGGTCACTAAAACCTTCTTTATATCATTATCAAAATCTCCTACAATTAAACCTACATTATCCCAGCTATAAGCTAAATTTAATGGATATTTATTTTCGATTTTTTTAATCAAACTATTTAACTTCATATTTTCAACCCCTTATTAAATTAAATTTTTTAATTTTTCTATTCTTTCATTGGCTGAATTTCTTCTTGATAAAATTGCATCTGATTTTTTATTTCCAAGCTTTTCAATTATATTATTATATTTTTTAATTTTATTATCTATAAATTCACTTAAAAGTTCATCTTTATTTTCTAATAATTTTTTACCTATTTCATAGTATACATCATCTTCTACATCTGTATTTTTACCAGTATATTTAGCCACTATAATTTCATATAATCTAAAATCTTCTTTTTCCAAATGTTCGTCTAATATCTCATATCCATTATTAAGTAAATATTTTCTTAGTTCTTCTTGCGCTTGCATTGGTTGTAGTATTAATTTTTCAGCTTCATGAGCTACCTCTTTATTTGCTTCTAATAGCTCACCTATTAATATTCCACCCATGCCTGCAATTATAATTTCATCAACTTCTCCCTTTTTTAATACCTCTATACCAGAACCTAACCTTAAATCTACTTTATCATCTAATTTATTTCTTTTAACTTCTTTTCTAGCATTTTCTAATGGTCCTTTATTTATGTCTGCTAATATTGCAAAATTTATTATATTTTTATTTAAAAGATATACTGGAATATAACCATGATCTGTACCTATGTCAGCTAATCTTTTATTTGAAGTAACAAGAGAAGCTATTTTTAATAATCTATTAGTTAATTTCAATTTTTTTCGTCCTTTCACTTTTTTATTATTATGTGTATTAATATTAATTCTAATTAATAATTTATTCATTAGATTTTTTATGTATATATGTTATGTTCATAAAATAACAATAAGCTTCTTATAACGAAAAATTCGCCAAAGCCTGGCGAATTTTTCGTTATCTATATTAATCTAAGTAATCTCTAAGTTTTTTAGATCTGCTTGGATGTCTTAATTTTCTTAAAGCCTTAGCTTCTATTTGTCTTATTCTTTCACGAGTAACATCAAACTCTTTACCAACTTCTTCAAGAGTTCTTGCTCTACCATCCTCAAGACCAAATCTTAATTTTAGTACTTTTTGCTCTCTTTCATTTAACGAACCAAGAACTTCTTCTATTTGATCTTTTAATAATGAATATGCTGCTGCTTCTGCTGGTGCTAGCGCATCTTCATCTGGTATAAAATCACCTAAATGACTGTCTTCTTCTTCTCCTATAGGAGTTTCTAAAGATACTGGATCTTGAGCAATTTTCATAATTTCTCTAACTTTTTCTTCAGACATTTCCATTTCTTTAGCTATTTCTTCTGGTTTAGGATCTCTTCCTAATTCTTGTAATAACTGTCTAGATACTCTTATTAATTTATTTATAGTTTCAACCATGTGCACTGGAATTCTTATTGTTCTTGCTTGGTCAGCTATAGCACGAGTTATTGCTTGTCTTATCCACCAAGTTGCATAAGTTGAAAATTTAAATCCTCTTTCATAGTCGAACTTCTCAACGGCTTTTATAAGACCTAAATTACCTTCTTGTATAAGATCTAAGAATAACATTCCTCTACCTACATATCTTTTTGCAATACTTACAACAAGTCTTAAGTTGGCTTCTACAAGTCTTTGTTTTGCGATTTCGTCGCCTTCTAACATTCTTTTTGCTAATTCTACTTCTTCATGAGGTTTAAGTAAAGGTATTTTACCTATTTCCTTTAAATACATTCTAACTGGATCATCTATACTTATTCCTTTTGGTAAAGATAGGTCTAGTTTATCCATTTCAATATCTTCTTCTTTTTTTATGCTTTCATCAATATCATCATCTAAATTTTCAATATCTAATGTTAAGTCATCATCTTCTACAGAAAAATCAATTGCTACTTTTTCACTTTTAGTTTCTAATACTTCTATTCCAAGATTACCTAATGTTTCATAAAGATTTTCAACCTTATCTTTATCTAACTCTGTATCTGAAAAGGCTCCCATTATTTCATCTAATGTAAGAGATCCTTGTTTTTTACCTTTTTCAATAAGATTCCTTGCTGCTAACCTTTTAGATTCTTTATTATTTGCCACACTCAAACCTCCTTCCTTATTCTATAAGCTTTTTAAGCTCTTTTGTCTATCTAATATTTTTAAAGTAATATTCATAATTTCTAATTCTACCTCTTTCACACTATCTTTATCTATGGCATTGTTCTTTAAACTTAATTCTAATTGTTTTTGTTGTTTAAGTAACTCATTAACTTCTTTGTGTAGTTTATTTCTTTTTACACTTTTGATTATTTCATCAACATTTTTAGAATTATAGGTATTTATATTGTTTATTGATATATTATCCAAATCATTTAAATATTCCTGAGAAATATTTAAATCTTTAATTTTGTCAATAGTTATTTTGTCCAATTCTTTATTTTTAATTATCAGATTAAAAATTTCCTTACTATCATTTATTAGAAAATCTTCTTCACTAATCTTCAATAATGATATTTGTCTAAGTTCTTTATTATCTAATAATAATTTGATAAATGTCTCTTCTACAAATTTTTCACCATTTTCAATATTTTTAATCTTTTCTATAGGTTTTTGTTCAAATTTAGAAAACTTTTTATAATTTTTTATTTTATTGTTATAATTCTTTCCATAAACTTCTTCTTTCATTGCGTCAAAACCAATATTATATTCTTTACTTACATACTTAATATAATAATCTTTTTCAACAGGACTAGATAAGCTCTTAATAATTAATGCTGCTTCTTTAGCAAATTTTATTAAATTTTCATCTTTATTAAAATCAAATTTTTTCTTTAATATGTTTATTTGAAATTGAATATGAGAAATTGCTTCATCAATTGCTTTTAAAAAACCTTCTTTTTTATACTTTTTAATGAAATCATCCGGATCTTTACAATCTTTTAAATTTAAAATTTTTATATTTATATTTTGATTCTTTAGAATTTCTATAGCTCGAAGAGTTGCTTTTATCCCTGCATCATCTGAATCATATGAAATTATAGCGGTTGAAGCATATCTTTTAATTAATCTACCTTGATCATTTGTTAATGCTGTACCAAGTGTAGCTACTACATTTTCAATCCCATGTTCATATAGAGAAATTAAATCCATATATCCTTCTACTAATATTAAAGAATCATTTACTATACTTTTTTTTGCATAATTCAATCCATATAAATTAAATCTTTTATTGAATAATAAAGTATCTGGTGAGTTTAAGTACTTTGGTAGGGAATCATCTAATACTCTTCCTCCAAAACCTATTACATTTCCTCTATAATCAAATATAGGAAACATTACTCTATTTCTAAATCTGTCATAATATTTATTATCATTTTCTTTATGCGTAACTAGTCCACTTAAAACTAAATCTTTTTTTTCATATCCTAATGATAGTAAATATTCCATCAAGCTATTCCATGAATATAGAGAGTATCCAAGTCCAAATTTTTTTATTATCTTATCACTTAGTCCTCTTATTTTTAAATAATCATATCCTGGATTCTTAGCTTTTATCAAATTAGCAAAATAAAATCTAGCAGCCTTCAAGTGTATATCTTGGATTATTTTAATTTTTTCCATCTTCGCTTTATCTTCTTCGCTTAGATTATTTTTAAATTCAATCCCATTTTTTTCTGCTAGTAACTTTACTGCCTCAATAAAGTCTAAATTTTCAATTTTCATAACAAAGTTTATTACATCTCCTCCTTCACCGCAACCAAAGCATTTATAAATTTGTTTACCTTGATTTACATGAAAAGAGCCTGTTTTTTCGCTATGAAAGGGACATAAACCACTAAAATTACTTCCTGATTGTTTTAAGTTTATGTACTGAGATATTACATTAACAATATCACATCTACTTTTAACTTCGTCTATTATATCTCTCATATTGTTCATATTATCACCCTTTGGTGGATTATTCGTAACATTTCTATTTTACATTATTTTATTAATTTGTCAAATACTATTATACATAATTCGACTTTTTTTGTTAATACCCTTCTTTTTTATTATATTTTCTTGTTTTATTTTGACAAAAAACAACCTTAATTTAATATTAGTTCTCTTTAGTACAAAAAACAATAATAATATAACCTTAATTTAATATTAATTATCCTGATTAATTTAAATATACATATAAATTTAAATTTTTATACATAATTTTATTAAATTTTTCTTATATATTAAATTATATATCATTTCATTAAAGATTATCTATAGTATTCAAAAATAATATAAAAATATGTCATATATCGAATTGTGAAAATACCTTGTATTTTATATTTACCCAACAATTTCATAGTTACAAACCCAACACAAAAAAACAATTAATTTCAATCAATTGCTTTTCATTATTTCTAAATAAGTATTATATTAAAAACTTTATTAGATAAAAACTCTCATGAAGGTAAAATTTACTTTCATGAGAGTAATTTATTAATAAAACATATTATCAAGATATTTAAACTTTATTTATTAATTTTTCTTTCTATCTACAACGACTACCTCTAATTACACATCTACGTGATTCTTCACATCGATTTATGTCTCTTTCTCTTTCTCTTTCTTCACCTGATAAAAAGTCTCGTTCAAAGAAATCATCTTCATCACGTCTAGAATTACAACAACATCTTCTACGACATTGGTCACGTCTACATTCTGACACCCTTACAGTGAATCTGAATTCATCATTATTATTTCTTCTTCTACAACACATATTTTCATCCTTCCTAAGGATTTATATTTTAATTTTAATTTAAATCCTTAATATAATATACGTATGTAATATAAAAATGTGACAAAATTAGTCATGTTTTTTATAACAAATGAAAAATTCAATTTGTTTAAGTCACGGTGTGCTCTCTTCTCTCATATCGCCAACGGCTTTACCCGTTGATCAAAATTCACTTTACTTAAACTATTGCAAGTACACTCCACTTCATATATCTAATGGCTTTGCTCGTTGCTCAAGTAACAAAGTTGAAAGTTATATGTCACCTACATAACAGATAAAATATAATTTCCTTACAATTAAAAAAGGAGCTAACTGCTCCTTTTTAATACTTGTATTTGATTATTCTAGTATTTATTTCTGTGTTATAGTAGTTTTTATTTTCTATTTTTTTCTCTTTACATTCTATTAATTCTTTTATCTTATCCACATAAACAATATCTTCACTTAATCTAATAAGACTTGTAAGATAATACAAATCCGTACTTCTTGGTATTTTTCTTTTTATAACTAAGTCTATGGCTGTTTTAGCACTTCTAAAACATTTTAAATGTGTATGACCTTTTTTAAAGTCCTTTTTAGTGTTGTATGCTACATAGCCATTTTTCACTTGGAAAATGATAAATTCTTTTTTTTCATATATTTTATTATACATTTAACCAAATCCTTTTAGTTATTCTTATACCATCTTATTAAATTTTAATTTTACTTATTTATTAATTCTGATACTGTTACAAATTTATATCCTTTTTTAATCATAGTAGGTATAATAATATCTAAAGCTTTAACTGTATTTTTTGTACCATAATCATGAAGTAAAATTATATCTCCATTTTGAACATTATTTGTTATCGTATCAGATATTTGTGCTACCGGTGGATTTCTCCAATCTTTTGCATCTATTGTAGTCCAAAGTATTATCTTATATCCACATTCTTTAGCTATTTGACCTAATTTATCTTGTGTATAACTTCCATATGGAGGTCTGAATAAAGTAGGTTTTTTACCAGTTAATTTTACGAGTGTATCTTCACAGTCTTTTATCTCCTTTTTTATATCACCATTGCTTAAATTAGTAATATCAGGATGATTAAATGTATGGTTACCTATTTCATGACCTTCTTTAGCTGCTCTTATAAGTGATTCACTATACCAATTAGCATGTTTTCCAACTACAAAAAAAGTACCCTTAATATTATATTTATCTAATATATCTAAAACTTCATTAGTTTCTTTTGGATGAGGACCATCATCAAATGTAAGTGCTATAAACTTTTCATTTCTTGATCCATTTTTTATAAATATATCATTATTTTCTTGCAGTGAATATACTATTATAAAACTATATGCTGTAAAAATCATAGTTATTATAATCATTATAACACTTTTATTTGTTTTTCTCATTATAATACTACTTCCTTTCTTTTTTAAGCAAAAAAGTTTTGTGTGTAATAAGTTTTATAATTACCTCCAAATATAACTCCTACACCGATATATTTATAATTCCCTAAAATATTTTTTCTATGTCCCTCTGAATTCATCCATCCGTTCATTGCAAAAATCCCATTAGTTTGACCTGCTGCAATGTTTTCTCCTGCCCTTGAATACTTAATTCCTTCTTTTATCATACGATCAAAAGGTGTTTCATGATTTAAATTTTTATGATTAAAGTAGTTGTTATTCCTCATATCTTCACTATGCTTCTTTGCACTTATAGTTGCTTTTTCGTTATACAATAATGGTTCTAAATTATTTTTATACCTTGTTGCATTTACTAAATCAATTATTTCTAGCATAAAACTATTTTCTATATTTTTATCTAATTCAGGATAAATAGATTCAGTTTCTTCTTCCGTTGATTTTTCAATTATTTCATAAGCCCATATTTTATTATTATTAAATTTATCATAAAATACTGTAATATATTTATTGTTTATGTATATAATGTCATACTCATTATTAGATGATATTTCATACCTTATATTTTTTTATCTTTGTATTTTAAAATTTCAAAGTTATTTCTAATATAATTTATATCTTTCTCTATATCAATACCTTCATTTTCACAGGAATTAATATTATTAGTAAATAGTGCTACTACTTTATTATCTTCTATTCCTATCATAAAGAATTTTTCTTTATAATTATTATATATATACCATTTAAAATTACATTCACTATTATCTATTCTAGATGGTTCATTTAATTTATTTATAACAGATTCTTTTGTATCTCCTATTTTTATTTTTTTAAAATTTTCACTTAAATCTGCTTTTAGATTATTAAGTCTATTATTATCTCCTATATCTTTTTCAATTTTAAATTTTTGATTCTTATTTATATTTTCTAGAGAAAATTTTATAGTATCAAAATATCCAGTTTTGTAAAAAAATAATAATGATAAAAGTATAAAAAATAAAATTAGTTTTTTCAAAATCTCACCTCTTATTTAGAGTTATTGTTATATAAAAAATTTTGCTTGGCTCATATCTCCACCAACTTCGTCCGTTGATAAAAATTCACCTTGATTAAGTAACAAAGTCGAAAATTGTATATTATCTATACAACAGATAGCATATAATTTCCTTACAATAAAAAAAGCTTTATCTAAGATAAAGCTATAATTTAATTGAAAATAATTCTTCCAGACTTCTACCAAATACTGAAGGTTTATCGAATTTCCAGGTTCCATCATATATTAATTCTCCATCTAAATAAAATGTACCTTTGCCATGTTTCTTACCATGCATAAATTCTCCTATATATTTCTTACCTTCATTCCAAATATAAGTTCCTTTTCCATGTATTAAATTGTTTTTCCATTCACCCTCATAGATGAGATTTCCAGCACTATCAAAACAAACACCTATACCTTCCATCTTTCCACTATTAAAAGAACCACTATACCTCGTCCCATCACTCCATGTAAAGGAACCTTCTCCTTGTTTTTTACCATTTTCCCAGTAACCTATATATTCATCTCCACTTTTATAAGTCATTTGACCAAATCCATGCATAAGATCATCTTTGAAATTTCCTATATATAAGTTCCCATTTTCGAAAATACATTGTCCAATTCCATCTCTTAAATTATTTTTAAATTCTCCTAAATACTCCATGATAACTTTCTCATCATCATACATAATATAATATCCATTACCATTTAACTCATTGTTTTCTATCTTTCCTATATATTTATCTCCATTAGAGAAATTATATATTTTATTTGTTTTAGAAGAGTATTTTTCTTCTTCAGTTAATTCTTCTTTTTCTAAAAGATTAATTTCTTCTTCATTGGCAATTATTTGTTTTTTTTCTACTTTTCTTTTCATAGACTCAATTGATTTTATATTTTTTTTAAATTGATTAAGTTCTCTTAAATATTCTTTATATATATTAACAAAATCCTTTGATATACTCATATTCATCCCCCGTCATTTTTATGGATATTTCCTTACTATATTATAAAATAATGAAATATTTTTTTCTACTAATAACTAATTTATTTTTATAAAACTTCAAATTACATAAAAATTTTATTTCACTTTATTAGTACTTTTATAGAAAATAATATTATGTAAAAACTATATAAATTTACATATAAAAAAGTGAGGGATAAAACCTCACTTTTTATAAGAATTTTTCTTTAAATCCTCTTCCTTTTACTTCATTTACTTCATTTACAGAAATAAATGCTCTTTTATCATATTTTAAGGCTATTTCTTTTATTTTCGGTATTTCTCTTGATAATACTACACAGTAAATAACTTTTTTCTTAGTATGTGTATAACCACCTTCAGCCTGAAGGAAAGTAACTCCTCTGACTAATCCTTCCATTATTTCTCCTGCTATCTCTTCTGCGCTATCAGAAAACACCATAACAGCTTTCTCATCATTTAAAGCATCTTTAATATAACTCATAACTTGAGCATTTATAAACATAGAAATTAGCGTATAAAGTGCTAAATTCATTCCAAATAACGCTCCACTTACTGAAACTATGGCAATATTAAGAGCTAAACTAGTATTTTTTATAGGAATATTTTTTTTAATTTTTAAAATTGTTCCTATAATATCTGTTCCTCCTAGAGATGACTTTGTTCTAAAAACTAAACCGTTCCCAACACCACATAAAATTCCACCATAAACACTTTGAAGTAAAATATCATCAACAGGAATAAGAGTTCCAACATTTTGTGTAACTCCAAGTATAAATGAAAATAAAATCATATTAATAAGACTTGTAATCAAAAAGTCTCTTTCTAGGAATACAAATCCTAATATAAATATAGGGATATTTATAAGAAGTGTAATTAAACCCACATTAATGTCTGTCACATAATTTATAGCTGTCGATAAACCTGCTACTCCTCCACTTAATAAATGTGCCTGTCTTAAAAATCCATTTACACCTATTGCTTGAATTATAATTCCTATGGTTATAAGTGTATACCTTACATAAATATTGTCATGCTCCATAGTGTTAACCTTACTCATTACTTTCTCCTCCAAAAATAAAACGATAATTTATAATTATCTTTATTACTCATTAATATAATACCATATTTTTATCTACAAGTGCATGATTTATGTCGATAAATCTTACTAAAGCAATTTTGCATTCATTTATCTAATAATTTTTGAAATTATATTATCATATCTTGCATTTTTATTCTATATTTAATATAGAATACATTTTCCTTCTATTATTTTGAATTAGTCATTAAAAATCATTCAATTTTATAAAAACAATTAATTTTACTTTTATTGATTATTTAATTTATTATAAAATTACCTAATTTATCAATATAATTATTTACATCTTCAGTAATTTGAGCATAGCCATCAAAAAAATCTGATACAGATTTATAAATTGGCTCTATAACTATGTCTCCTTTTTTATTTATGAATCCCCATTTTCCTTCACAAAATTTTCTTTTTTTTATATTTACTCTAGCTAAGTTTTCATTAAATTGGCAGGCATAATCAAATTGAGGTTCTATAACAATATTCCCTTCTTTATCTATATAACCCCATTTATCATTAATGCATATAGGAGCCACGCTTTCTTTAAAACTTCTTGCACGATCAAATTTATAATCTATTACTAATTTTCCATTAGTATCAATAAATCCCCATTTATTATCTTTTCTGACACTTGCTAAATTTTGAGAGAAATCAGAAGCCATAATAAATTCTCCATCGATTACAATTTTTCCATTTTTGTTAATATATGCATATCTGTTTTTCATTTCTACTAAAGCCCTATCGTTACAAAAACTATTTGCATAAGAATACTTAGGTTCTATTACAATCTTTCCATGTTTATCTATAAATCCCCATTTTTTATTTAACCTTACCCCACATAGCCCTTCATTAAAATGCAATGCAGCATTATATTTAGGCCTTATTTCTTCATTTAAATCATTATTAAAAAAACCATACTTTCCTTTAATTCTTACCTTGGATAAACCTTCATGAAACTCATTAGCGCTTTCTAAATGCAAAAAGTAATTAGTATCCCCATACTGATTCATATATCCAAAAATCCACTTTGTATTATTTCTAATTTTTTTTATATAAGTTACTACACAATAACCTTCTTTAAATCTATTCGACACATAGCTAAATCTAGGTTTTATGGCAATATTGTAATTACTATCAATAAATCCATATTTACCATCCCTTAGTATTGGTAAAATTAACTTACTTTTACCCATTGTCTTCCTCCTATAAATAGTAATCTTTCTATAAATCTATTATTTATATGAAGGTTTTAGAATACAAAAAGCATATATAAAAAACCATATATAATTTTCATTATATATGGTTTAATTACTATTTCTTTAATATTTTCTGAACTTCTTCTGATTTAATATAACTACTATCTGGATCCTCATATTTTAATGAATAAAAAGTGTCTTTAGCTTTTTGTAATTCATTATTATTATAATAAATCATGGCCATTTTATAATATGAGTCATCAAAATACTGAGAAGACCTATTATAAGTATATACATATTTTTTATAGTAAGATATTGCATCATCATATTTATTCAAACTTTCATAACATAAGGCGGTTTGATAAATTGCAGATGATTTAAATTTACTTGAAGTAGAATTACTTATAGTCAATTTAAAATATTTGATAGCTTTTTCATAATCTTTACTATTTTTATATTCTATAGCTTTCATAAATAAAGCTTCTTCACCTTGTTTTATAAGTTCTTCATCCTCAGCTTTTTCTTTAACTTCATCTAACTCAGAATTTGTTTTATTTAACTCTTCTTCTTTTTTGTTTAGTTCTTCTTCTTTTAAACTTATTGATTCTTGTTTTTTGTCAAGCTCGGCATTTAAAGTTTCTAATTGTTTTTTATTGTAAATAGTATATACGCCTACTACTATAAGTAATATAACAACCATTACATAGGCTATATTTTTCTTTTTACTAAGTATTTTTTTGTTTTCTTCAAGTTTTTCTATTTGTCTGTTTTCTTTTTTTTCATTTGCAATTTCCAACTGCTCTTCATTTATATGATCATGATCTTTATCAAACAAATGATTATCTGCATCTACAAATCTTAATCTACCAAGTAATTCTTCTTTTTCTTCAATTTTACCCATTTTTTCATATAATAATATTAATATCACATATGGCTCTATTAGTTCAGGGTCCTCTAATATAAGAGAGTCAAAAATCTCCATTGATTCTTCATTTAATTCTTCATTTATAAACCTTATAGAATGATTGTATCTTTCTAAGAATATCTTAAAATCTTTTGAAGATAATATATTAACATACTTTCTAGAAAGTTCATTATTTCCATAACATTGCGCCGTATAAAAACTTTCAAACGCTTTTGCAAAATCACATTTAAGTAGTTTTAATAGACCTCTTAAGTTTAAAATATCTTCATCTTTAGGATTAAGTTGCAATGCTTCATCAACAAGTCTTATGGCAGTCGTTATATAGCTTTTTTGTGCTAATTCTAAAGCATTATTATATTTATTATAAGATTCTAATTTAATTTCTTTCGGCAATACATTTGTATGATCTTTTAATTCCTGTTGTAAATTTAATATAGTTTCATCTTTATAATTAGATGTAACATATGATTGTTTTAATGCTTTTAATGTTTCATTATTTTCATCTTCATCTATCTGAAAAAAAGTATAATCACTATTTTTATCTTCTATTAAATCTATGTCTAAAATTTTTTTAGTCATATTATTAATATCAATTCTAATTTTTTCTCCTAAAATTTTAATCTCCTCCCTTATTTTAATATATTCTAAGATATCATATTTATTCTTTTAAGTCAAAATATAATATATATGGAAATATTTTGTATAAATAAAAAAGGTCTAGACAATCTAGGCCTTTTTATCTTATTTGAATTTATCTTAATTACTTTCTTCATCAGATGGAGAGTCGCTGTCTCCTGTTCCTGAATCTGGAGATTCTTCTGTATCTGGAGTAGAAGGTTCTTTATCTGGTTTTACATTATCACTACCAGATGAACTTCCACTATTACCACTGTCATTGTTTTCTGGATTCGTGTTAGAAGAACCACCATTACCTCCTTGTGGTCTATTACCTGTAGAGTTCCCTGGTCTATTCGTTGTATTATTCCCACCATTGCTACCTTGTGGTCTATTGCCTGTAGAATTTCCTGGTCTGTTTGTTGTATTATTTCCACTATTGCTTCCTTGTGGCCTATTAGTAGTTACACCACTATCAAGTGATTGATCTATATCATCTTCCTTTTTAGTTCCTATAGCGATTACTTTTTGTCTAGGTGGATAATATGAAGTAGCAACCTTT
This sequence comes from Terrisporobacter sp., assembly GCF_017888745.1. Taxonomy (GTDB): domain Bacteria; phylum Bacillota; class Clostridia; order Peptostreptococcales; family Peptostreptococcaceae; genus Terrisporobacter. The sequence goes on from NZ_JAGHFM010000194.1 coordinate 16,979, forward strand.
TCTCTTTTTATTTCATTTTTATTTTCATCATAGTATACCCTGTATGTTGATACTGAATAGCCTTCTCTACCCTGTTCAATAAC
>NZ_JAGHFM010000195.1 GCF_017888745.1 Terrisporobacter sp.
ATTTTTTCTTTTTTTTCATTACTAAAAATCTCTCTTATAGCATCTATTATAGAAGCTACTACTGTTGCAGTACCTCCACTTCCTAATTCAAACCCCATCATTTCTGTTTCTGAAAGTTGACCTTTCATGATTTCATTGATTTGTTGGATTAAATCTCCTTTTATAATGATGTAATCCCATTTCTCGCTTAATCCAGTTAATAGTTCATCTTTAGTAAATGCTTCAAATGGAGGATTTTCTTTTTCTAATGCACTTATTTCATTTAATACACTTTCAGGAGATTTATTTAATGTATTAGCAATTGCTATTAAAACTTCATCAGAGTATTTTTTTGCTTGTTTTTTAGTGTGTTTAAAAAGTAAATTTTCATCAACTCCTGTTTTTAAATGCACATCAGCCCTACTGCAGTTATTTTTTTTTAAATACACATCTAAGTAATTCATAATTACCCTCCCATAAAAATTATTAATATTATTAATTTTATAATATTGATTTCTAGATTTAAGTTAAATAAATTGATATTAAGATGGTTAACTAGAGTTGTCTACTACTAGATTTTTAATACTAGTAATCTAATTGTTTTAAAGTTAAAAATACAACATCATCAGACATACTGTTTAATTTATAAAGTTTAAGCTTTTTCTCGATTTCTCTACTAGTTTTATCTGAATTACTAAATAAATCCATTACAGTTTCTATGGCAGAAACAAGTACTGTTATGCAACCATTACTTCCTAATTCAAATCCTAATGTTTCTGTCTCAGAAAGATGACCTTTCATTATGTTGTAAATTTCTTTACCATAAGCACCTTTAATGACTATATAATCCCATTGTTCGTTTAAGCCTAATAATAATTCATCAGGATTATAAGCTTCAAATGCTGGATTTTCTCTCTCTAGTGCAAGAAGTTCATTTAATACATCACCAGGTGTTTTATCTAAAGTATTAGCAATAGCTATTAATACTTTGCCAGAGTACTTTTCAATGCTTCTTTTTGTATGATTAGATAGCAATTGTTGGCTTACCCCTGTTTTTTTATGAACATCGTATCTTTTACAATTGTTTTTCCTCAAATATAAGTCTAGATAGTTCATTTAATTTCTCCTTTGAAAAATTTTACTACTAAAAAATATTTTACTAATAATATATATTGTAGTACAGAAAGTATTAAAAGTATACTGCAAATAGTTAAAATATGGATATTATTTTGGCGTGATTATTTTTAGGCAATGACTACATACCTATATTAAACCTTGATTAAATCTATTAAAAAACGTAAAATATAAAGATATGAGATTAATAAAGATGAATTTAAAATAAGTATAAATAAAATAGATTAAAAGGTGATTATATAAAATGATAAAAGAAATAATAGTAGTTGAAGGAAGAGATGATGTTACAGCTGTAAAAAGAGCTTTAGATTGTGAACTTATAACTACTGGAGGATTTGGTTTTCCAAAAGGTGTTATGGAAAGAATTAAAGCAGCTCAAAAAAGAAGAGGTGTTATAATTTTTACTGATCCAGACTTTGCAGGTGAGAAAATAAGAAAAAAAATAGCAGCAGAGGTTCCAGGTTGTAAACATGCATTTTTACCTAGGGAAGAAGCAAAAAAGGATGGAGATATAGGGATAGAAAATGCATCCCCAGAAAGTATTTTAAAAGCTTTAAACAAAGTAAGAAGTGAAAGTATAGAAAAAAGAAATGAATTTTCCCAAGTTGATTTAGTTGTTAATGGATTAATAGGAAATGAAGATGCATCATATAGAAGAGATGAAATAGGACAGAGATTAGGTATCGGATATGGTAATGCAAAGCAGTTTTTAAATAGATTAAATAACTATGGAGTTACAAGAGAAGAATTTAATAAAGCTATAGAAAGTTTATAAGGAGAGAAGAATGGATAGATTATCATCACATAAAGCCACAAAAGAAGTTGTTCAAAAACATAACTTTAAGTTTTCCAAATCACTTGGACAAAACTTCTTAATAGATACAAATGTAATAGATAGAATTCTTGAAGGAGCAAGAGTTCAAGAAGGAGATTATGTAATAGAAGTAGGGCCAGGAATTGGTACACTTACTAAAGAGATGGGAAGAACTGCTGAAAAGGTAGTTGCTATAGAAATAGACAAAACTTTAATACCAATATTAGAAGAAACTTTATCTGATTTTCCTAATATAGAAGTAATAAATCAAGATATATTAAAAGTTGATGTTCAAGAATTAGTAAAAGAAAAATTAAATGGAGGACCAGTTAAATTAATAGCTAACCTTCCATACTATATAACAACACCAATAGTAATGAAATTCTTAGAGGAAGATATACCTGTAACTGACATAGTCGTTATGGTTCAAAAAGAGGTTGCTGATAGAATGAATGCACAGCCAAATAGTAAAGATTATGGAGCATTATCAGTCGCTGTTCAATATTATTGTGAAACTGAAATAGTAGCAAAAGCTCCTAGACATATGTTTATGCCACAACCAAATGTGGATTCTACAGTCATAGGACTTCATGTTAGAGAAGAAAGAAAATATCATGTGGATAATGAAGAAGTATTCTTTAAAACAGTTAAAGCATCATTTGGTCAAAGGAGAAAAACTTTACTTAATTCATTAGGTGGTCTTGGTTTCTTAAATAAAGATGAAATAAGAAGAGCTTTACAAGAAGCTAATATAGATGAAAAAAGAAGAGGGGAAACTTTATCAATTGACGAGTTTGCCTTATTAGCAAATGCAGTAAATAAAATTCATAATGAAAATAAATAATATAAATATAGTTAATGCGTTATTGTACATACAATAGCGCATTTTTTAATAAAAAGATATATAGAGTTTATAGTCATAAGAAACAAATTAATTTGTTAAATAATGAGGATGTAAATTAGGACTTTTTATATAAATTATTACATATAATTTCTTGAGAGATTATGTTAAGGGGTGAGAATCTGATGGCTACCAAAAGAAAGTTTAAAAGAGATTACATCATGTTAGAAGCAAAAGACCTAAATTATCGATATAAAGAGAAGGTATCACCAAAGGCCTTTGCGAAGATAGAAGTTACTAATGATAAATCAGTTATAGCTTTGTATGCTGAAAATCTAAAAGATGTTAGTGAAGGATATTCAGTAGTAGCGATAAGAAGTGACTACGAAACCATAGATTTAGGTACATTTAATGTTAATAGCCAAGGAAAAGGTGAATTTAGTATTGATATAGGAGAAGATGATATAGATATCAAAGGAGTAGCGGTTGTTCAAGATAAGTCAGTTCCATTAATAGGATTCAAGGGAAATAAAATAGATAATTATGAGGATATACTATTTCCACCTCAATATGAATTTGAAGACATAGATGACGAGGATTATGTAGATACCAGTGATGATGATTATTATGACGGTAGTGATGACGAATATGAAGAAATAGAATATATCGAAGTTGAAGAAGATAATATAGATGATGAACGAAATGATACGGATGATACTGAAGTATATGAAGAAATAGAATATGTAGATACGGATGAAATTAATGAATATGAATATGAGGAGATTATATATGAAGAAGTAGAACCAGATGATGAAAGAGATGGTGAATATGGATATATATATGATGACAATGAAGAAGAATATGAATATATAGAGATTGAAGAAGATGAACGTATAGAGGAACCTAAGAAATTAGAAGAAAAGAAAGTTAGTAGAAAAAAAAATGAAGACGAATATATTGAGAAAAAAATTAAAAAGGCAAAATCTATTTTAGGAAAACAGTATACAAATATTAGTAATAAAAATAATAATAACAATGTTAAAAATAAGCAAGAAACTATTAAAACGGCGGGGACACTTTTAATGCCTAGACAAATAAAGAAAGGACTGAAATATTTTAAAGAAGTAAAACCTTTTGTATCAGATTATATAGACAATACTAGATGGTGGAAAATAGAAATAAATCCTACGACTATGTGTGGTTATACAATGCCTTATTTAGGTTATGTAAATACTTTAAATTATACTATGTATAGCGATGCAGTTATGCAGTCTTATAAATATAGACACTATTTATTTGGCGTACAATATGACGATTATAATAAGAGACAATATTATATTTATGCTGTTCCAGGTAGAAAAATAGAACAACCAGATAAAGGACATACAGGATTTACAAGATATCAACCTTGTGATACAAGAAATAATTCTTTAGGATACTGGTTATGTTTCGTAGATTGTAAAGCTAGAAAAATAGTTAAATAAAATTAAAAAGTAAGTATTTATTAAACTTATAAAAAATATTTTACAAACTATTAAAGAAGGGTAATAATATAAAATAAGAAATACAAAGAAATCACCTAGCGTTATTCTAGGTGATTTTTGATGTATTAGGAAATAATAATTAATGTTGGAATTACGGTAAAATTATACATAGATAGGAGGAAGAATTATGGAAACAAGATATGATGAAGCAAATAAGGTTACTTTTTACGCTATTGCTTGGAATATATTACTAACTTTAATTAAAATATTTGCAGGTATATTTGGTAAGTCAAGTGTAATGATTGCTGATGGTCTTCACTCAGCATCTGATATCATAACATCTGTAGGTGTATTAATAGGAAACTACATATCTTCTAAGCCTTTTGATAAGGAACACAATTATGGGCATGAAAAAGCTGAGACATTAGTATCATTTTTATTATCAATGATATTAATAATTGTATCTTTTACAATAGGATTTGAAGCTTTGAAATCATTATTTAATTTAGGGGAAGTTCAAATACCTACCATACTACCTTTAATAGTATCAGTTATTTCCATATTAATAAAAGAGTATCAATTTAGAATAACTATAAAAGTTGCAAAAAAAATAAATTCACCAGCATTAAAAGCAGATGCATGGCATCATAGATCAGATGCATTATCGTCAGTAGCAGCTTTTATAGGTATAGGTGGAGCTATGTTAGGATTTAAGGCTTTTGAACCAGTAACTTCTGTAATAGTAGCATTATTTGTTTCTAAGGTTGGATACGATATTTTTAAAAGTTCTATTAATGAACTTATGGATGTTTCAATAGATGAGGAACATGAAAATGAAATTAAAAATATAGCTAGTTCAACAGCAGGTGTGAAAAACTTAGGAGCTTTAAGGACAAGAAAGCATGGTGCATATGCATATGTTGATTTAGTAATATGTGTAGATGGTGATTTAACTGTAAAAGAAGGACATGATATAGCTACTAATTTAGAAAAGAAAATTATAGAAGAACTAAGTATAGTAAAAGGTATAACTGTCCATGTAGAACCCTGTGAAGGATGTAATAAGAAACATTGTTGTAAATAAATAAACCTTAAAATTAATTGAAAAAAGTTATATAATAGTTATATAAATCAATTAACTGGGGGGAAGACATGGCTAAGAGAAGAAAAATTAAAAAGTCAGTTTTTTTAATAGCTGGAATTATTGGATTCTTCATAATATATTTTATTTCATTTAATTTATTCTCAGGAATGGATGAAAAACAAGAGAATATTGTTAAAGTAGAAGATAAAGAAGATAGTAGATCACTACTTAGACAGCTAAATGATAAAGATAAAATATATTTATCTGATGGAATTGTATCAGATATAAGGGTGGAACAAGAATTATTAGAAGAATTAAGGTATTCTTTTGAAGATATTAGTAAAATAAGAACACCACAATCTTATCAGGCAATTTATGAAGGATATTCAGATGATGGTTTAAAATTTTCTACAGATTTAGATGTAATCAGAATTTATACTGTTAATGAAGAAGAATACTATAAAATACCTATAGCGTCTAAAGATGAGTTGAAAAATATACTAAATAAGAGTATCTATACTTCTTTTGATTTTGTAAAACAGCACAAAACATGGAATAATGTAACTATAACGTATAATGGAAAAACGAAAACATTAAGTAAATGGAAGTATGATGATCTAGCTAATAAAATGGCTGCGAAAAGAGTAGTTGGTAAGGTTCAGCCTGAGAAAAGCAAAGAAAGAAGTGAATATAACTTTGTTATTAATATAAAGGCTGACAACTATGAAGCCAAAGTTGAAACTATGGGTGACGATTATGTTAGAATACAAGCTAAGAATTTAAGTTCATATTATGAAGTTCACACAGGTTTATACGATTATATAAAAGATGAAGTTTTTAAAATTTCAAAATAAAAAAAGAGTAAGAATTTAGAGATATTTAAATTCTTACTCTTTTTTAGTTATTATTTTTTTTCAAGTAACATTTCTCCAACTTGATAAATAGGACCTGCACCAGCAGTTATTAGTAAATCGTTTGGTTGGATATTTTCTTCAAGGTATTTAACTATATCTTCAAATTTGCTTATATAAGTTACATCCACATTATTGTGGTATAATTTTTCAACTAAATCCTTTGAATGAATGTCTCCAGGATTATCTTCTCTAGCAGCATAGATGTCTGTTACTATAACTTTATCTGCCGAATAGAAAGCTTCACCAAATTCATTTAAAAGAGATTTTGTTCTACTGTAAGTGTGAGGTTGGAATACACACCATAAAGTAGATTTTTTTAGTTTTTTAGCAGCTGATAAAGTAGCTTTTAATTCTGTTGGATGATGAGCGTAATCATCAACTACTAAAGCATCATTATAATGACCTTTAATTTCAAATCTTCTTCCAACACCAATATACTTAACAATACTTTCCTTAATATCTTCTACACTTATTCCAGAAACTATAGAAGCTATTATAGC
>NZ_JAGHFM010000196.1 GCF_017888745.1 Terrisporobacter sp.
ATAGTTACATCTAATACAACAATATCAAAAACGTTGGATAAATAATAAATTTTATAATAAATTTTATAATAAATTAAACTATGGTTCAATGATGAATTGTTCATTGGACCATAGATTAGAGAGGGGAATAGACTATGGATTTTAAACAAATAGCTCAAGAAGTTATTGACAATATTGGGGGAGGAGAAAACGTTAGCAGTGCGACTCACTGTATAACTAGATTACGTTTAATACTTAAAGACGACTCTTTATATAATAGAGAAGCCCTTGAAAATATAAAAGGAGCTAAGGGGGTAATTTTCAACAGTGGACAGTTACAAATTATATTTGGTACTGGTACTGTTGAAAAAGTATATGCAGAGTTTGCTAAATTAACAGGTGCTAAAGAAGTGTCTGTTTCAGAAATGAAGAGTGAAGGCGTTAGTAAACAAGGTAAATTGCAACAAGGGTTTAAAGTATTTTCAGATATATTTATACCAATAATACCAGCTTTTATCGGAGCTGCGATGATACTTGGTATAAGATCTCTCCTTACTACACAAGGTTTATTTGGAATGGCTGGGTCGTTAGCTGATAAAAGTGCAGCCGTTGCAGATTTAGTTAACTTTTTAGGAATAATAGCAACTACATTTGATTATTTACCTGTACTAGTAATGTATAGTGCAACGAAGCGTTTTGGTGGAAATCCTATATTAGGTCTTTTAGTTGGATTTGTTATGATACATCCAGGACTTGTAGATAGAAATCAATATGTATTAGGTACAGTAAAACCTGACTATTGGAATTTCCTTGGATTTGACATACCAGCTGTAGCATTCCAAGGTGGGGTCTTCCCAGCTGTTCTTACAGCATGGTTTTTATCTAAATTAGAAAAGGTTGCTAATAAGTATACACCACAAGTTTTAGCTTATATATTGGTTCCGACTATAACTATATTATTTGCCAACTTATCATTATTTATTATATTTGGACCTTTAGGAAATGCAATAGGTACAGGACTAGGAGCAGTTATAGATTTACTATATAATAAATGTGGAGCTTTTGGAGCATTTGTTTTTGCAGCGGCACTTCAACCATTAGTTGTTACAGGAACTCAACATGCTATACAAGGTATAGAAGCAGGTTTAATAGCAACTACAGGATTTAATTATATACAACCAATATGGTCAGTGTCTATAATTGCTCAAGGTGGAGGAGCTATCGGCATGTATTTTTTATATAAGAAAAAAACTAAAGATAGAGAAATAGCTATGTCAAGTTTTATTCCATCATTAGTTGGTATAACTGAGCCTGCCATATTTGCAGTTAACTTAAAATATTCAATAATACCTTTTGTTTGTTCTTTTATAGGGGCAGGATTTGGTGGGGCAATAATGAAAATATTTGATGTTAAAGCTATAGGACAAGGATTAACTGTACTTCCTGGGTTAACTATAGTTACACCTCAAACACTTATACCATATATAGTGGGGAACCTTGTAGCGTTTACTTTACCGATAATATTTTTATTTGTGTATGATAAGGTAAAAGGAGTACCTAAAGAATATAATGATGAGGGTAAAAAATTAAGTAAATCAGTATAGATAAATAATTTTAAGTATATATAGATAAAGCTATGTTCTATATAAGTTAAAGGCATAGCTTTATTTTAAAAGTATAAGGGAGATTTTATGGTGAAATTAAATGAAAATATAACAGAGCTTCAGCATAGAGGAATATCTACTTTAGTAATGGATGAAACTATAAGTTTTTATGAAAAGTTAGGGTTTAAAGTAATATAAAGAGAAAAGCTCGAAGATGGTGGAAAAGTTGCATTTATGGAGTTAAATAATTTAGTTATAGAAACATGGGAAAATAAAGATATTACAGGCAAAATATAATCAATCAATCATATAGCTTTAGATGTGTTCGATATAGAAGTTGCTTATGAGTAGTGTAAGCTAAAAGAATTAAAAATTTTAAATGAAAATATTGAATTTTTACATTTTTGGAGCAATGGTATAAAATATTTTACTGTTGAATGCCCTAATGAAGAGAAGTTGGAGTTCTGTTATAAATTATAATAATTTTGAAAAGAAAAATAAGAATCTATAATACATAGATTATAAATATTATCTCTTGTAAAGTATAATGTTATTTTTCTGAATCTTATGAAATATATCTATTATATTGAAATTATTGATAGAAGCATATACAATTTAAATATTAACATAATGTAGAATTCTTAACAGTATCATATTATCACTTCAAATAACAATTACTAATTAAAAATATAAACAAAATAACTTAGTTATAGTTTCAATAAGTCAATTCATCAAAGTAATCTATTAAGTTATAGCATATTAGTTCTTATGTTATCACAGAATTTTATATAAAAATATTATATTAAAACCTACAATAATATTTGAAAAATTCTTTGATATAAAATATAAATCATTCTGAGTACTTATACAAAAACTCAGACAACCTAGACTCAATAACAAGGGGGTCCTTATGGAGATAATATCAAAAGTTGTAGATGTAGTGAATGGTTTTTTATGGGATAAGAATATTTTATTATTTTTACTTGTAGGAACAGGCGTATGGTACACATTTCAGTTAAAATTTATTCAAATTAGAGGTTTTGGAGAAGGGTTTAGAAGAACTTTTGGAGGTATGTTCAAAAAAAGAGAAAGAGCTGATGAAACAGGAATGTCCTAATTTCAATCATTAGCCACAGCAATAGCAGCTCAAGTCGGTACTGGAAACTTAGCAGATGCAGCTACAGCAATAGCAGTTGGAGGACCTGGTGCAATATTTTGGATGTGGGTTAGTGCTTTTTTTGGAATGGCAACAATATATGCAGAGGCAACAATGGCTCAAAAATATAAACATATTGGTGAAGATAATTCAGTAACTGGTGGTCCAGTATATTATATAGTTGGAGCATTTAAAGGTAAATTTGGTAAAATTTTAGCATCCTTATTTGCAATATTTATTATACTAGCTTTAGGATTTATGGGAAATGCAGTTCAGTCAAACTCTATTGCTGATGCTTTTAATACAGCGTTTGGTATAAAGCCACTTATAACAGGTATAATATTAGCAGTGATAGCTTTTTGTGTATTCTTGGGAGGGATAAGTAGAATAACAAGAGTTACAGAGACCATTGTTCCTATTATGGCATTATTTTATATTATAGGAGCTTTAATTGTTATATTAGTCAATTACAAAAATATTCCACTAGCATTTCAAGAAATATTTGTAGGAGCATTTGCACCTCAATCCATAGCAGGAGGGGTAGTAGGAGCTACAATTCAAAAGGCTATGAGTAAAGGTGTGGCACGTGGTTTATTCTCAAATGAGGCTGGTATGGGATCTACACCTCATGCTCATGCTGTAGCAAAAGTTAACCATCCATCAGAACAAGGATTTGTTGCTATGATGGGAGTATTTATAGATACTTTTGTTATATTAAATTTAACAGCTTTAGTTATTATTACTACTCGTTCAGTAACTCCAGATGGATCTGTTATAGGTACTGCCCTTACTCAAGCATGATTTTCAGCAGTCTTTGGGAAATTTGGAGATATTTTTATATCTATTTGTATGTTCTTCTTTGCATTTTCCGCTATTATTGGATGGTATTTCTTTGGAGAGGCAAATATAAAATATCTATTTGGTTCAAAAGCTGTTAAGATATATGGAGTATTAGTATGAGTTTGTGTTTTACTTGGAACTCTTGGAGAGGTGTCTATCGTGTGGACAATGTCAGACATGTTTAATGGACTTATGGTTATTCCTAACTTAATTGCATTATTAGCTCTTACAGGAACAGTTAAAGCTGTTTATCATGATTATATTGAAAAAAATGGTGGAAAATAAAATCTAATAATAAAAAGAATAACACTGTAGTTTAAAATTAAATAGTTTATTATATAGTCCTCCTATCCAGATTAACGATATAGGAGGATTTTTTAGTAATAAATAATCAAAAGATGAAAATTATTTATATTTATTTATAATTATTGTTATATAATATACTCATCTTAACGAAGGGGGACGTCTTATGTTAGAAGATATTAAAAAAGAAATAAATCAAGTTAAAAATGAAGTAGCACAAAAAAATGTATTGGAAAACAGACTAAAAGAGTTAGATGAAGAACTTCATAAAAGTGAATTTGAGCTTAAAAATTTAAAGACACAATTGGAAAAAGAGTTAGACGATGTAGAAAAATTAAAGAAATTGTCTTTCGCAAGTATTGTGTCCTCATTAATGAGAAATAAAGAAGAAAAGCTTGAAAAAGAAGAAAAAGAATACTTAATGGCTAAGATTAAATATGACAACTACAATTCAAAAGTTAAATCATTAAGAGA
>NZ_JAGHFM010000197.1 GCF_017888745.1 Terrisporobacter sp.
GATATGAGATATATGATTTTGGATATAACAATAGTTCTATTAGTAATATCTCCTTTCATCGGTATTTTTTATCCTAAAACATTTATAAAGATACCTACTGTATATCCTGTTTTTGTTAAGATAAATAAGTTTATTCAAACAGACAATATAGCTTCATTTTTAGGAATAGGTAATAAAGAAGTTATAGAGGGAGAAATAGACTCTAATAAAAATACAGAATTTATAAAGGCTAAAGATGTTCAAAAGCCAACTAGTTCTAATGGAGCAATAAAATTAATTCATTCTTTAGCTAACACAATTATTGAAGCAGAGTACAAGTGGCAATGTACAGAAGTAACACCAGATACAATAAAACTAGCTTTAGAAAGTGTGGAGCTTATTAAAGATAATTATGATAGAATGCATCTTAGAAATGGTTTAAGTAAATGGGTAAAAGGAGACTTTTCCAATGCTGTGGAAATACATAACTATGTTTGGGAAATGTTAGATGGAAGTATAGGAAAAGCAGAAAATCTTGATAATGAAGAAATAGAAAAGATTAAAAATAAGTATTTTTAATGTATTAGTAGGAATCAATCTACTAATAGAGAGTAAGTATAATTCATTTAAATGGTCTACAAATTTAGTATCTCTTAATAAGGTAAAAAATGTTAATAGAGATTATAAAAATAAATATTTATAAGTAAATTTAAATATTTATTTTTATAATCTGTTTTTTATTGTAAGGAAATTATACATTTTCTATAGAAAATATATAATTTTCAACTTTGTTACTTAAGTAACGCTAGAGTATAAACTATATACTTACATACAAAGTTTCATTGCCAAATTCTTTAATAAATTTTTCTAAATCCTCATAAGTTATCCAAACTGTTGCGGTATTGACATTTGGATGTACGCCAATCAAATTTTGTTGTTTTAAATCATTATCTAAAACAACTTTTACATCATGATTTTTATCATTAATTATACCTAAAGGTGTTACAGCGCCTTTTATTAAATTTAAATGTTTTATTAACCTTTCTTCTGAAGCAAAGCTTAAAGAAGAGGAATTAAGTTGAGTTTTTAAAGACTTTAAATCTACTTTTTTATCATGCTTTAATACTACTAAGTAATGAGTTTTTCCATTTGAATTTTTTAAGAATAGATTTTTTACTATATCGTCTTGATTTTCTAAATTAAGATTAGTTACTTCTTCTATTGTATACACAGGAGGATGGTTTACGATCTTGTATTCAATACCTAATTCATTTAGTTTTTTTAGCACTTTTTCCTTAGTATCCATATGCTCACTTCCTTTTCTATTTTTTATAATATTATAAAGAAAAAATAGAACATTGTAAAAACCTAACTATTAAAAATTAAATTTTATATATATAATTAACTAATAATACTAAAAATAAACTAATACCTTTTAATTTGGAGGATAAAATGGAAAAATTATTTTATGAAGATCAATATATAAAGAGTTTTACTGCAGAAATAGAGGATATAAAAGAAATAGATAATAAATATCATGTAATTCTTAATAAAACAGCATTCTTTCCTGGAGGGGGAGGACAGTATTGTGATTTGGGAAGCATTGATAATATAAAAGTAGTTGATGTATATGAAGAAGAAAATGACATATATCATGTACTTGAAAAGAAGCCAATAAAAATACATAAAGTAAAATGTGAGATTGATTGGAATAGAAGAGAGTATGGTATGCAGCATCATTTTGGTCAGCATATTATATCAGCATGCTTTAGGAATGAATACAATGCTAAAACAGTAGGATTTCATCTTGGAAAAGATTTTGCAACAGTAGATATAGAAGGATTTTTTAAAGAAGAAGATATTTTAAAAATTGAAAAAATGTGCAATGCAATTATAAGGGAAAATATAAAAGTGGAATTTTTAAATATTACTAAAAAAGAAGCTAAAAAATTAAAACTAAAGGATGATTTATCTAAACTTGATAATGAAGTAAGGCTAGTAAAAGTAGGGGATTTAGACTTGAATTTATGCTGTGGGGTACATATGAAAAATACACTAGATTTAAGAATGATTAAGATTAAAAGATTTGAAAAATATAAAAAATCTACAAGACTAGAATTTTTATGTGGAACCAAAGCTATAGATGATATGTTAATAAGAGATTATTATTTAAATAAGATTTGTAAATATCTAAGTAGTAATGAAGACGGAGCTATTAAAGGTATAGAAAACTTAAATGAAAAGTTAAACCAATCTATAAAAGAAAATAGAAGATTGGAAGAAGTAATAAGTTATTATGAAGTAAAAGAAATGATAGATAATGCAGATATAATAAATGATTTATCTATCATAGTTAAAACATATAATGATAAAACTATGAATTATATAAATAAAATAGCAAATAAAATTACACAAGAAGATAATATAGTTGGAATTTTTGCTTTAGAAAATAATGATAAAGTTAATTTATTATATACATGTTCTAAAAATATTGAAAATTTAGATATGAATATATTATTAAAAGACTCTATTAAACTAATTGACGGTAGAGGTGGAGGAAGTAAAGTTTTAGCTCAAGGTGGAGGTAAAAACAATGGAAATCTTAAATCTTTATTTGATTATGTAATATTGAAAATAAAACAAATATAAATTATAACAATATTTTTATAATCTAAACATTAGCTCTTGATCAATAAACTAAATCGTTGGCGATATAAAGATGAATACTTAGCCAGTGGTTTAAGCAAAACAAATTTTTTATTGGTAATTGTAAATAAATATATAATTTGCTATTTGAAAAGAAATCATTTATTCAGTATAATAATAAGTTGATTGAAAAAACTATTCGTTATGAAAGTGAGCATAAATATGAAGAAAGAATTATTTAATGGTAAAAGACTTAAAATTGCCAGAGTATATAGAGGTAAAACTATAGATCAAGTATCTAAAGAAACAAATATTAACAAAAAAGATATTTTAGCTTTTGAAGAAAATAAGTATAAGCCAACAGTAGAAAATTCATTGAAATTATCAAATGTATTAAATTTTCCTAGGGAGTATTTTTATAAAAATGAGAATTTAAAAATAACTGTGGATGCAGTACACTTTAATCCCCAGTCAACTATACAAAGAAATGAAGAAATATCCTATAGAGAAAAATTAATAATGATTCATAAGCTATATTCGTTCTTTGAGAATTATATTCAATTTCCAGAATTAGATTTACCTAGCAACTTAAACAAAAATTTTAGCATGGAAGAGTTAGCAATTAAATGCAGAGAATACTATGGAGTAGAAAATGAACCAATAATAAATATGGTATCTTTTATGGAAAGTATAGGTGTTGCTATTACTGCCATGAATGTGGAAAGAAGAGGCGCGTCCCCTTACTCTCAAAAACAATCTACAAATAATAACTTTAAATATATAGTGTCTTTAGGTCATGATAAAAACTCATTAGCAGTAAGAAATTATGATTTAGCATATGAATTTGCATTTTTAATATCAAATGAATTGAGAATTCCTGCTAAAAAGTTTAACAAAGATGATTTTGCATCAGCATTTTTATTACCAGAGGAAAGTTTTAGACAAGCTTTAATTAATTCAAATGAGTTAAATGATTATATTGAAGTTAAGTCTAAATTTATGGTACCTATAAGTATAGTAATATACAGAGCATATAGTTTAGGAATAATTAATTACAAAAAATATAATTACCTTATGAATGAATTGATGAAAAAAGGATGGCATAAAGAAGAGCCTCTAGATAATGTAAGAGCTACTTCGCCTACTTCCCTAAAAAAAGCTTATAATTTACTTTTAGAGAATAATATAATAAGTAAAAATACATTAATTGAAAAACTATATAACGAAGGAATGATTCTTTTTCCAAAAGATATAGAAATTTTAATGGGATTAAAAGAAGGTACCCTTCAAAATAAAAATGACGTAAAAGTCATTGATTTTAAAAATAAAAGAAAATAATAATAAGTGTAGATGAGAACTTTATTAGTTTTCTTTCTACACTTTTATATTTAGTAAAATATCAACTACAGACTTACAAAAGTCATATAAATCAATGATTTATTAAATTTCCTTTAGCTCATATAAATCTTTTCTTCTATGTTTTAATAGAGGGAGTTCGTTTCTAATTTTTTCTACATAATCTAAATCAATAGTATAAGTTATGAATCCTTCTTCATCATCAAGTTGAGATAAGATTTCACCAAAAGGAGATACAATTAAAGAATGTCCATAAGAAATATATGAAGAACTATAATCTCTAGCAGTTGAACATCCTATTGTATAAACTTGATTATCGATAGCTCTGGATCTAAACATTAAATCCCAATGGGCAGGACCTGTAGTCATATTAAAAGCAGCGGGAACAATTATTATTTTTGCACCCTTATCAACCATAATCCTTGCTAATTCAGGAAATCTAAAATCATAACAAATGCATAAACCTATCTTGCAAAACTCAGTATCAAATACAGTAACCTTGTTTCCACTAGTTAAAGTATCTGATTCTTTGAAGGTTTGTTTATTTTTTATATCTATGTCAAATAAATGAACTTTTCGATGAGTTGCAATTTTTTCTCCATTTCTATTAAATACATATGAAGTATTATAGATTTTATTATTACATTTTTCAGGAATAGACCCTGCTACCAAGTAAAAATTATTTTCTTTAGCTAAGTTAGATAAATATCTAAATGAATATCCTCCTTCTTCTTCTGCAAATATAGGAAACTGTAAATTATCATAAGGACATGAAAACATTTCAGGTAATATTACCATATCAGGTTTTTGGATAGAAACTTTTTTTATTAACTCTGAAGCTTTTAATAGATTGCTATTTTTATTAAACTCAGATTTCATTTGTATTAAAGCAACTTTCAATTTATTCATAATAACCTCCTATATATTACTTTTATATGTATGTGTATATAACTAAAATTGCAAGTAAAATAAAATTATTAATAGTAAAACTTTTTTATTTATCATTTTAATTTCCTTATATCTAAATAGTATATTAAATATTGCTTAATATCAAATGTATATTATATTTATGGTAATAATATCTTGTTTTGATATGAATAATTAATTACAATATTTATTTATCTAATATGTCAAATGAATGTTATTAGACTAATTTTTATTTCATTAGGAAAAATAAATAATATTTTACAAGGAGATGATACTTTATGGTAAAAATGGTTATGTTTGCAGGAGGCTGTTTTTAGTGAATGGTAGGACATTTTGATAAAACTTAATCATTTCTTGTCATAATCATATATTGTGGGATACTATTAAATAATTTCTCTCTTTATGTTACAATATCAAAGGTATAAGACAAAATAATGAAATCATAAATGAAAAGAGGTAACAAAAGAGGTAACATATGAGAAATTTAATAGAAAATAGAAGAAATATAATTTTATTATTAAGTACATTATTTATTTCTTTATTTATTACTGGATGCAGTATAGATGAAAAAGAGTTACATAACACATTATCCAACATACTATCTACACAAGATGAAAGTTTTGATCCTAATGAAGAATTACTATATGATGATTTAAAAGATTGTTTAGATAAAGGTAAAATACCGAATTATGTAGAAGAGGTAACTGTAAAAAGAGTAGTAGATGGAGATACTATAAAAATTGAAGATGACAACGGAAATGAAACGTCAGTAAGAATGTTATTAATTGATACGCCTGAAGATACTAAGAAAAAACAATATTTAGGTGATATTGCCACTAATTATGCAAAAGATAAATTAGAAGTTGGAAGCACTATTTATATAGAAACAGATGGAAAAGAAAATGACAAGTATGGAAGATATTTAGGATATGTATGGTATAAAGAAGATAATAGATTCAAAATGTATAATAGAGAAGTTGTTAGTGAAGGGCTTGCAAGGGTAGGATACATTTATGATGCTGTACGCCACTTAGATGTACTAAAAGATGCAGAATATAAAGCTAAAAAAAGTCAAAAGAATATTTGGTCAATCAATGGTTATGCAACAGATAAGGGATTTAATCAAAATTTAATTAACTTTTAATTATAAAAGGACATCAATAATTATGATGTCCTTATTTGTTGTATATTTATTTTTTTTCCCATGCAATCATAATAAATTCTTTTCCAGTTTCTTGTTTTATTTGTTCCTCAGCCTTTTTTATAGCTACTTCATCTTCTTTTGTAATTAAAGCTATATGATAATTTTCCATATTTAATCCTCCATTAAATAAGATTTTATTATATTATATGTCATACTTATAATATAATAAGCTAAAATTATTTCCTTTTTTGTTTAAAGTTTCAAAATTTTTTATTAATATAATTTTAAACTATAAGAATAGATTATAATATATTTATCCATGGATAATTATGGTAAAATATTAGTGTATTAATATTTATTGGAGGAAATATGATGAATAAAAAGAAAAGATATGCTCTTGCCCTTTTGTCAGCAACTTCTTTAGCGTATACTATTGGGTCATCTCAGAGTGTATATGCAGGTAATAATGTTGGAATAGTAACGGCTAGTTTATTAAATGTAAGAAGTGGACCTTCCACCTCTAATAGTATTATAGGTGGAGTAATAAAAAATGAAAAAGTTAATATAATATCATCTAAAAATGGATGGTATGAAATTAAGTATCATAATAAAAATGGTTGGGTAAGCGGAAAATATATTGATATTAAAAATTCACAAACAACAAGTACAAGACCATTAAATAAAACTTTAATATCAACTACTAATTTAAATGTGAGAACAGGAGGTTCTACCGATTATAAAGTAATTTCTTATATAAGAAAAGATGAGTATGTTAATGTAATAGGAATGTGTAGTAGTGGATGGTATAAGGTCAAATTAAAAAATGGAACAGTAGGATATGCAAGTAATAAGTATTTGATAGAAACTAGTAACTCGAGTAATAATAGCTCTAATAATTCATACAATAGTACTTCAAATAATAATATTACAATAATAGATGATTTAATTACAACATCAAATCTTAATGTAAGAAGTGGACCATCGACAGAAAATAATATCATAGGATATTTAAAAAAAGGCAGTAGTGTCAAAATAGTAGAGAAAACTAACAACTATTGGTATAAAGTGAAGCTTTCAAATGGAAAAATAGGATATTGTAGTCGCCAATATCTTAAATCAGAAAAAGAAGTTAATTATTCACTTGAAAATCAAACTGTCTCAAGTGAAAATTCATCTATATCACAAAATATGGTTATGAATGTAAAAGCCTATGCTTATTATGATGGTATTATTACTGCAACAGGAACAAAACCTCAAGCAGGTAAAACTATTGCTGTAGATCCTACAATAATACCTTATGGAACTAAGGTATATATACCTAAGTTTGATAAAGTATTTATAGCAGAAGATTGTGGAGGCGGAATTAAAGGAAATAAAATTGATATTTATATGAACACAAAAGAAGAATGTCTATCTTGGGGAGTAAGAAACATTGAAATACATATATTAAAATAAAAAAAGCTAAGGGAAACCTTAGCTTTCTTTATATAAATTTATAATTAATAGAATAATCTAGTCAAAAATGAAAAATATTTAAATGACAAAAAATAGCATGGTAACAAATTTATTTTATTTTCATATTATATATTAAAATTATTGTATAGGAGATGTATTGAATGAGTAAAGTTACCAAACCTATTACTGATGTTGGCAAAGAAGTAATAAATGGAGTAGGAAATGTAGCAAAAGAAACTATAGGAACAGGTGTAAATGTTGGCAAGGATGTAATAAATGGAGTAGGAAATGTAGCAAAAGAAACTATAAATACAGGTGTAAATGTTGGCAAGGCAATAAAAGATAATGTTAAAAAGTAATGACTAAACAAAAATAAAAATAAGGTACCTTTTGGTACCTTATTTTGTTATAAACTCTTGACCATTGATTTTTAAAGAATATGGATTATTATTCTGTATTATCATATCGTAATATATGTATCCTTTATCAGGAAGATTAAAATATCCTTGCGTAAAGATTAAATTACCATTTTTATGTAATTCCTCTACTATAATTTTAGATTTTATATTTAAGATACCTTGAATTGATTCTTCAACAATATTAGTATAAGTAGAAACTTCAGGGTTAGATAAATAATTACTCTCTGATTTTAAATTAGTTATTTCTATGTTTATTAAATTAGGTTTATAAAATTTATTACATAAGAATACTATACTAAAAAATAATAATAAACATATGGAAATAGTCAAAATTATTTTTCTCGCTTTATATAATTTAGTATTTTTAAGTTTTTCTTTTGTAGCATTGTGCTCTTTTATCTTTTTGCGATCTTGGTATCTAATTACCTTATTACTTTTTTCTTTTAGATTTTTAAGATTTAATCTACCATGATAATTCTTCCCCTCATATTCAGCCTTTTTATCAATGAATCTAATCGTATTATTAAGATTAGCATTCTTCAATGTAGCCCCCCCTTTATAGTTCCCTTGTAATATAATAATACTACACTGGAATTATAAATAACAACAAGTATTATGGAATTAATATGTAAAAACTATACTACATTATAAGAAAAATTATATATGCTGAAATAGTAAAGGTTCTAAACTTCTATCTAAAATATTATTTAAGTATGAAATTAAAACTCCGTAATTAACAATAGGAATATTATATTCTTTAGCTTTATTTATTCTATTTAACATGGCCTTCCTATTCATCATGCATGCTCCACAATGAATTATAAGTTTATATTTTGTAATATTATCTGTGAAGGTTATACCAGAAGAATATTCAAATATTAACTCTTTTTTAGTGTGATTTTTTAACCAATTTGGTATTTTAAATGTGCCTATATCATCATCTTGTCTATGATGAGTGCATCCTTCGGCAATTAGTATTCTATCACCATCTTTTAAATCTTCAACAGCTTTAGTTCCTTTTACTAGTTCTTCTAAGTCACCTTTTTGTCTAGCGAATAGAATTGAAAATGATGTCAAAGGAATATCCTGTGGGGTATCTTTAGAAACTTGTGAAAAAACTTGGGAGTCTGAGATTATAAGAGATGGCTTCTTATTAAGGCAAGATAAGGTTTCTTTTAATGTGGTTTCTTTAGTCATAATCGCTGTAGAACCACTGTCTAAAATATCTCTTATAACTTGTTGTTGAGGTAAGATAAGTCTACCTTTAGGTGCAGCTTTATCTATAGGTATTACTAGAACTATTAAGTCATCAGGTTTTATCAAATCTGATACAAGTTGTAGATTGGAGCTTTCGTACTTAACATTATTGATTATGATTTGTTTTAATTTATCCATACCATCCTTATTAATAGAAGATACACAAACAATAGGGCATTGTACTTGTAAATTTGTTGAGTTAATAAGTTTGTTTTTATCTTCAATCTTATCTATTTTATTTAGAACAAGTATGTAAGGAATTTCTTTGCTTTTTAAAAGATTTATAATTTCTAAATCTTCACTGCTAATACCTAAGCTAGAATCTACTATTACGAGAGCAATATCAGTTTTATTTAAAATATCAAGGGATTTGCTAACTCTTAACTGTCCTAAAAAACCAATATCATCTAAACCAGCAGTATCTATAAGAACACAAGGACCTATTGGCAGTATTTCCATTGGTCTAAATACAGGATCTGTTGTAGTACCAGCAATATCAGATACTATAGCAATATCTTGATCAGAAATAGCGTTAATTATACTAGATTTACCTGCATTCCTTTTTCCAAATAATCCTATGTGAATTCTTACAGATTGAGGTGTTGAATTCAAACTCATTTTATTACCCCCTAATTTCTTTTTTTGATACACTAGTTTTAACTGAAACATAGGGTATTTTACCAAGTTTTCCAGTTAAGTTATTAATTGTATCCATCTCCCCTATTACGATAACACTTATAATAGATACACCTTCATCATCAAAAGGTATACCCATTCTACCTTTTATAATTTTTTTAAAACTACCTAAAACTTTATTAAATTCTTGTTGGCATTTTTCTGGTTCATCTAATACAGCGCTAATAACAGCTACTCTACTCATTGTATTACCCCCTAAAAACTTTCTTAAAAAAGTAAAAAATTTACTAATCAAAGAAAGGTAGCTTAACAACTAATAATTTCATTAATATTAGAAAAAATCTTTTTAGTTAAATATATATTTTAATTCTAACAATAAAACATTCAGAAATCTATATAAATACTAGATAAGAAAAAATAAAAAAGTAAAAAATTTGAAAAATTATGTTGAAAACGAATATATGTTCGTATATAATAAAAGTATAGAACGAATGTTTGATTAAGCTACATTATAAATTTTATCATATTAGTACAAGCTTATTAATATAATTAAATAAATAATTTATTTGAGGAGTGATATTTATGGTAACTAATGAAAAGAGAATAGAAGAGATAACTTTAGAAAATATTAAAAATGGTGAAGTGACATTATTTCAATTAAATGAAATTTATAATAAAATGGGATTTGTTTTTATAGCTGATTCTGGGAAATTTACACATATAAAGAAAGAGAGAAAACATTAGTATAAATGTATAAAATATATATAAAATTATTAATTTAGACCCTTCTTGATTAAAATCAAGTTAGGTCTTTTTTTCTGCTTAAATATAAGTATATGTGAAAATGTGTAACAATATAGTTACATATTGGTAAATTATATTGTTAATATTTTTATATTAAAATATAATTTTATTCAGGGATGAGGTGAAGTTATGGGTGATGATATAAAAGCTAAGTCGGATAAAAAAAATAGTAAGCGTTTTTTAAAAATAATAGGAATTGTTAGTATAGTTGTAATGGTATTAGCGTTTGCTTCTTTGAATTACTTTACAAAAAATTATTTATATAATGGCAAGATTGCTGAAAATATTTATATTCAAGGGATAGAAGTGTCTAATTTAAGTAAAGATGAAGCAATAAATTTAGTAAAAAAGAAATATACTCCACAGGATTTAACTTTAAAATATAATGATTCTTCATATACTATAAAAAGCAAGGATATAAATTTACAATATGATACTGAAAAATTAATAGATGAAGCTTATAATATAACAAGAACAGGGTCTTATTTTAATGATATAATTTCTTATATAAGTACAAAAATTAATAAGAAGGACTATAATATAGGTATTACTTATGATGATGAAAGATTAAATGAATCTATAGAATCTATATCAAGTGATATAAACCAAGAGGTATCAAATGCAAAAGTAGATATATATGGAGGAAGTATAAGGATAACTCCTTCAGTAGAAGGAAGAAGCTTTAAAGTAAATGAAAATAAAAAGATAATATCAGAAGTATTAAAAAATAAGAATTATGAAAACGTAGATCTGCAAGTTGATGTTACAAAGCCTAAGATATCTACTGAAGATGTTAGTAGTATTAATTCTTGTTTAGCATCTTTTTCAACAAAGTTTAATTCGAGTCAAAAAGACAGATCACATAATATAGGTTTAGCAGCTCAAAAAATTAGTAAAGTACTGTTACTTCCGGGACAAACTTTTTCTTATAATGATCAAACAGGACCAAGAACTTTAAGTAATGGATTTAAAAATGCTCCTGTTATATTAAAGGGTGAACTAGAAGATGCACCTGGAGGTGGAGTTTGCCAAACTTCGACTACATTATTTAATGCGGTATTGTTATCTGGATTACAAATAGATCAAGTACGTAATCATTCACTTACACCATCGTATGTACCAAGAGGAAGAGATGCTATGGTTAGTGATGGAGGAAGTGATTTTAAGTTTACTAATAATTTTGATCATGCTGTATATGTTGAGAGTTACAGAAGTGGAGATACTGTAACAGCTGCTATATATGGAGCTTCACAAGATAGAGTCGGTGTTAGCATTGATGTAGATGAATTTAAATATAATAATCTACCAGCAGCCAAAACATATAGAACTATAACAAAAAATGGAAAGAGCACAAAATCATATATTTATACTAGTGTGTATAAAAGATAAATTTGATAAAAAAACTATCTTAATGTAATTAATTTACAATAAGATAGTTTTTTAATTGTAAGGAAATTATATGTTATATGTTTTGTAGATAGCATATAATTTCCACTTTTATTATTTTGAGTGACGGGCAAAGCCATTGGACACATGAAGCGAATTTTTTTATTTTAAAAATTTTACTTGCTTTTTACTAAAATATTAATAACAACTTATTAAAGGATAGAAAATGATGTAAAAAATTGTTATACTTTATAAGTAATGAAATTAAAAGGAGGTGCTCAAATGAACTTAATTTCAGATAGATATGAAATACTAGATATATGTGAAGAGATAAGTTTTGGAAGGCTTTATAAAGCAAGAGACTTATTTGAAAATCAATTAGTATTTATACAAGTCATAGAAGAAAGTAAATATATAAATAGAAATTTTATACCTAATTTAATTGACGAGTCTACCATGTTAATGAACATAAAATCTTCTAATATTTCAAAGATTTTAGATGTTGGAACAGATTATATAAATGATAAAGAATGCTATTATATTGTTAATGAATTCTTTCCTGGTATTGAATTAAAAAAAGTTATTAAAGGAAATTATATGGACTTAAATAGTATAGTTAAAATAACAAGAAAAATATTGACGACTTTAGGTTCAGCTTATAGTTACGGATTATATCATGGGGGATTAAATGAAGATAATATTTTTGTAGATGAGAATCATAATATAAAAATATATGATTACTGTATAACAAAAGCTAATAATGGAGTTAATATAAGAAAGGGGAATTATATTGGCTTCTTGTCTCCTCATCAACTTAATATTAATTATACAGATTTGGAAAGTGATTTTTTTACCTTAGGTGTAATATTATTTGATGCTATTTTTAAAAAAATGCCTTTTGGTATTGGAAAAGATGAGAAAGAAATGTTAAAATTAATTGACAAAGGCATTGATTGGAACACAGTAGGTGTAAATAATGAAAATATGGCGTTAGTAAATATAGTAAAGAAGCTTATTAGGAGAAAAGAAAAATATAATAGTGCTGATGAGGTGTTAATAGATTTAAGTAAATTTATGTATGTAAAAGCTGATATTAAAGATGCACAAGTTGATAAACTTGAACTTGAGGGTAATATTATGACCTCAAAAAAGAAAGGCAATAAGTTTTTCCAAAAAGCAGTTTTACTAGTCTTAACAGTTATAATATTGTTTATTGTTATTGTAAAGTTTAAGTAAAAGAAAAATAAATATTTATCAGGAGTGGAAAAATGAAGATAGATTGGAATTCAAAGTATAATACCATATCAGTATATACTTTAATAGTAATATGCTGTAGTATAATTTTTTATTTTATGGCATCACAAATAGGATCTTTTAGTGAGAAATTTAGTATATTTATAGGCATAATGTATCCTTTTATTATAGGATTTGCAATTGCTTATTTATTAAACTTTGTATTAGTATTTTTTGAAATTAGCGCATTTGGAAAATTAGAGTGGTATAAAAAATTAAAAGATGGTCAAAAGAGAAGTATTGCCCTAATAGCTACTTATTTAGTAGCTGCAGGACTTTTATATTTATCTATGAACTTTATAGTTCCACAATTAATAGATAGTATAATGGGTCTAGTTAACGATATTCCTCGTTATGTAGATAATATAACGAAGTTGTTAAATGAATTAGTAAATGAAGGTAATATTGATCAAGAGTATGTAGTTTTAATTCAGGAGCAGATGAACAATTTTATATCGTATATTATGAATTTTGTTAGCGAAATTATTCCTGTAATAGGTAATACTTTAAAAGTTATTGCTTCAAGTATATGGAATATTGTTCTTGGTATAATTATTTCTGTATATTTATTAATAGACAAAGAAAGATTTTGTGCAATAAATAGAAAAATAACTTGTGCGTTGTTTTCACAAAAAACATCAAATAGAATATTTGAATTAACGTATAGAAGTAATGAAACATTTGGAAAGTTTTTAAGTGGTAAAATAATAGACTCTGCTATAATAGGTGTGCTTAGCTTTGTGGTGTTTACAGTGTTTAAAATGCCATATACTTTATTGATATCTGTTATAATAGGTGTAACTAATATTATTCCATTCTTTGGACCTTTTATAGGTGCAATACCATCATTTATTATAATACTATTTGTTTCGCCAACAAAGGCTTTAGTATTTTTAATTTTAGTGTTTATAATACAACAATTAGATGGAAATATAATAGGACCTAAGATATTAGGAGATTCTATAGGAATTTCAGCATTTTGGATATTATTTGCAATATTAGTAGCAGGTAAGTTCTTTGGAATTGTAGGTATGATAATAGGGGTTCCTTTATTTGCTATTATTTATTCTATAATTAAGGAAGAAGTAGAAGAAAAGTTAAAAAATAAGAAATTACCAACAGATACAAAAGATTATATGAAAAGAATATAATTAAAAATAAATAAAGTGTGAGGATCTTGGCTAACTTCAAAAATAATTGAAGTTAGCATTTTAATTTATATATTAAGATAAATAAGAATATAATTTAAAAATATTAATATATATAAAATGAAATTTATTATTTACAAAGAAGTGTAATTTATATAATATGTATATTACAAGTTAACAAATCGATAATCTGATGAAGCTTTACAGAAGAGTTGTCTACAGACACACCGAAGGAGCAAAACTCTCAGGTACTTTTTAATAAAAGTGGGACTGTAAGGTATAGGAAACTCTGGAGAGATCCGAAAGGACGCCGAAGGGGCAAGGCTATTTTGCTCAATCTCTCAGGCAAAAGGACAGAGAATATACATAAGCATATTTGTGCTTTTATTTAATATGTATGAAATCCTATACTAAATCACATAATGATTTAGTATTTTTATTTTTAACAAAATTATGTATTATTAATGAATATCGAATCTAGAGTGTGAAAGTTAGATATTTATTTAATTTGTAATTATTTTTTAGAATAGGATTAAAAGTGATAGAATACATATTTAAAATTATTTATAATTATATTTTTATTCTTGTCTAAATTCATAAACGATTATTAGATTTTGTACTTAAATTATTTTAATTACAAAAAGGAGTGTTTTTATGGATTTTCTTAACTTATTAAATATGGTGGATAGTTTTATATGGGGGCCACCGCTTCTAATATTACTTGTGGGAACAGGTATATATCTTACAGCAAGACTTGGTCTTATTCAAATTTTTAAACTTCCGAAAGCTTTCAAATTAATATTTAATGCAGAAAATAGTGGAAATGGTGATATTTCAAGTTTTGGTGCCCTTTGTACTGCTCTTGCTGCAACGATAGGAACTGGTAATATAGTTGGTGTGGCTACTGCAATAAAATCAGGTGGGCCAGGAGCATTGTTTTGGATGTGGCTTGCAGCATTCTTTGGTATGGCTACAAAATATTCTGAATGTCTTTTGGCTATTAAATTTAGAAGTAAGGATGATAATGGGCAAATTTCTGGTGGACCAATGTACTATATAGTAAATGGTATGGGTGAAAAATGGAGACCTTTAGCAGTATTCTTTGCAGTAAGTGGTATATTAGTTGCACTCTTAGGTATAGGTACATTTTCACAAGTTAATTCAATTACAGATGCAGTAAATAGTTCTTTTGGATTAGACCCTAAAGTAACAGGTATAATACTTACAATTTTGGTTGCTTTAGTAATTTTTGGTGGTGTTCAAAGTATATCAAATGTAGCTACTAAAATTGTTCCCTTCATGTCAGTAATATATATATTTATTTGTTTAACTGTATTATTTAATTATTATAAATTAATACCAGATACATTTATTTTAATATTTAAAAGTGCATTTACTGGGCAAGCAGCATCAGGAGGATTCTTGGGAGCAACAGTGTCAATGGCAATTAGAAATGGTATAGCTAGAGGAGTATTTTCAAATGAATCTGGACTTGGTAGTGCACCTATAGCAGCAGCTGCAGCAAAAACTGAATGGCCAGCAGAACAAGGTCTTATATCGATGACTGGTACTTTTATAGATAGTATAATAATTTGTACTTTAACAGGTTTAACTTTAATTATATCAGGAGTTTGGAAAGGTGATTTAAATGGTGCATTAATGACTCAATCAGCTTTCGCATCTGTACTACCTAATATAGGACCATTATTCTTAACGGTAAGTCTTAGTTTATTTGCTTTTACTACTATATTAGGATGGAGTTATTATGGAGAAAGATGTTTTGAATTTTTGTTTGGAGTTAAAAAGATAAACTTATTTAGAAGTTTATTTGTGATAATGGTTTTACTAGGGGCATTTTTAAAATTAGAATTAGTTTGGGTTATAGCAGATATAGTAAATGGTCTTATGGCATTACCTAACTTAGTGGCATTACTTGCTTTATCACCTGTAATAATATCAGAGACGAAACGTTATTTGAATTATTTAGAAAATAAATCAAAAGAAATTGATGAAAAGGTAATTTAGGAACTAAATAGAAAATATAATTGTAATAAATTTGAAAATATTTAAAATTTAATGATAAAATATAAAAAACTTTCATCTAAGATCAAATTCTAAAGATGGAAGTTTTTTATTATTAAAAATAGGGTACTAATGTTAATAATACTAACAATGTTAATAAACTAGATTTAAATATAGAACACAATGGAATAATAAAACTATATAAAAAATAAGAGGTAAGAATTATTATGAAAAAAGAGAGAAGACGAATAATTATTGACTTTGAAGTACTTTCAAAAGGCGGATTTTGGATGTGCTGTATGAAAGATTATAAAACAAGTAAAGAGCATGTGATAATAAATGATAGAGAAGAATTTTTGAGAGTTTTCAATAAAAATAAAGAATCTGTTTGGATAGGATACAATATAAAAGGATACGATCAATGGATAATGAAAGCTATAATTGCAGGATTAGATCCTTGTATAATATCAGATAAAATTATAGAACATAATATTTCTCCATGGAAAATAGATAGAGATTTAAATAAAGTAAATTTATATTTATTTGAAATAAGTGATACTTATAGAAGTCTAAAAGAACTAGAGTTATTTATGGGAGAAGATATAAGAGAGAGTAGTGTATCTTTTGATTTAGACAGATATCCAAATGATGAGGAAATAAAAGAACTAACTTCTTATTGTTTACATGATGTAAGAATGACATATAAAGTTTTTGAAGAAGTATACTATAGATATGATGCTCAATTAGGTCTTATAGAATACTTTAATTTAGATGATAATATGTTTAATAAAACTGAAGCACAGCTTAGTGCATATATTTTAGGTGCAAAAAGACCTAATTATGAAAGAAATGATACTGCTGAATTTGATATTGTTGATAAGATAAGACTTAGTAAGTATGATAATGTAAAAAAGTGGTATGAAAATTACAATAATAGGGATTTAAAAAAATACTTAAGAGTAAATGTCTATGGAGTGGAAACAGATTTTGGATGGGGAGGGCTCCATTCAGCTAGAAAAAAATACAAAGCAGAAGATTTTATTGTAAATTCAGATGTGAGTTCTTTTTATCCATCTATAATGATTGAATATGGTTTGCTTAGTAGGAATGTGCAAAATCCATCTAAATTTAAAGAAATAAGAGATACTAGATTTAATTTAAAAAAAGAGAAAAATCCAATAGAAAAATCATTAAAATTAGTACTAAATAGTACTTATGGTGCTTGTATGGATGCTAATAATGATCTTTATGATCCAAGACAAGGAATAGCTATTTGTGTAAATGGACAACTTTTACTACTTGATTTAATTGAAAAGGTTGAACAAGAATTTGGTGATAAAGCAGAATTTATACAAGGTAATACTGATGGGGTTATGTTTAAGTTTAATTCTAAAGAAGATGTTGATAAGTATTTAGATATATGTAATAAATGGTGTGAAAGAACTAATATGGAATTTGAACACGATTTTATCAAAAAAATAATCCAAAAGGATGTAAACAACTATATTTATATCAAGGAAGATGGAAAAGTAAAAAGTAAAGGAGCTTATGTTAAAGAATTAAGTTTAATTGATAATGATTTACCAATAGTTAATAAAGCAATAAAAGAAAAGCTTATAAATGATATAGATATAGAAACTACTATAAATGATTGCAATAGTCTAATTGATTTTCAAAAATGTGTAAAAATAACTGGTAAGTATAGTCATGCAGTTCATGGAAAAGAAAATATTAATCTAAAAGTTCTTAGAGTGTTTGCAAGTAAGTCGAGCAATGATTATTCTATCATGAAAATGAAAGCTGATGGTAAATTGGAAAAAATAAGCTACACACCAGATAGAGTTTTTATTGATAATAGCAATGTTATAAATAAAGAAGTTCCAGAAAAATTAGATAAAGCTTGGTATATTAATTTAGCAAAAGAAAGATTGGAAAGTTTTGAACCGGAAAATACTTTTACGTTATTTGATTATTTTGATATGATGTAAATTATACTTTCTAATTAACATATTTTTATAATAGATAATGAAAAAGGAGTTGTATAAATACAACTCCTTTTATTTGGGCTAGCGTTATACTTATACATTGTATAAGTTCCCACTTGTGGTATATATTATACTTTATGATACTTTTAAAGTAAAGAATAAATTTAA
>NZ_JAGHFM010000198.1 GCF_017888745.1 Terrisporobacter sp.
ATAAATACTTATCTCAAAGTACCACTTATAACATAGATGCAAAATCTACAGATGCTTATGGGGTTTTGGTATATAATGAAGGTATTTGTGTTGGTTTTTCCCAAGCGATGCAGATATTATTATCACAACTAAATTTAGACGAAGGATACCAAGTAGAATGGATTCCAAGGGATGAAAACACAGAGGGACATGTTTGGAATGCGCTTATGATAAATGGAAGATGGTATTATTTTGATGCAACTTGGGAAAATGGAAGTACGGGTGGTAATGGACTTGTATATTTTGCTATGGATATAAATAGAAGAGATTTAGGTGATTTACCAAGGGATGAATATAATATGTCTCCTTTAAGTTTAGAAGTTAATGTGCCAAATTGTAATGATGATAGATTTGCTATTTTACAGTATTGTACTTACTATAATTTGGATTTGGACAATCATAGTCTATATTTTAAAAATGATGAAGATAATAAATGGTACATATTAAATACTGAAAATTTTAATATAAAAGAAAAATAGATTTCTAAGAAAATGAATTAATAAAATTATATAGCATAGAACAAAAAGACATCTAATATTTATTAAAAATTACACTTGATAAATATTAGATGTCTTTTTTATAGGAATTTATTATTATCATAGAATTTTTCAATATTTTTATAAAAAATGTAAAAATATTTATAAAAATTCAAGAAAATTATTGAAAATAATTATCAAATAATGTATTATACAAATAGAAATTGATAATTATTTTCAATCAAAGTAAAATATCTTATTTTATGAAGGGTATGGGAGATAAGTATGAAGAAAAGATATTTAATAATAATGTTAATAATTTTATCTCTAGTTTCTATTTTCTTAGGGGCTAAGAGTGTAAGTATAATAGATATTTTATCTGGAAATAAAGAAGCTATAAATCTTATGACGGTAAGTAGATTTCCAAGACTAATTAGTATATTAATGGCAGGAAGTGCCATGAGTATATGTGGTCTTATAATGCAACAGATAAGTCAAAATAAGTTTGTTTCCCCAACAACAGGAGCAACAATAGACTCAGCTCAACTAGGTATAGTAATTGCTATGGTGTTTATTCCTGGAGCATCTACTATGCAGAAGGCTATGGTATCATTTATATTTGCATTAATGGGAACATTTATGTTTATGACATTTTTAAAAAATTTAAAAGTAAAAAATGTAATATTTATACCTTTGGTAGGGATAATGTTTGGAAATATCATAGGATCAATAACAACGTATATAGGGTATGAAAATGATATAATGCAAAATGTAGGTGGATGGATGCAAGGTAACTTCTCAATGATATTAAAAGGAAATTATGAATTATTATATTTAGCAATACCACTTATGATTATAGCATTTATATATGCTCATAAATTCACAGTTGCTGGCATGGGAGAAGATTTTGCTACAAACTTAGGTCTTGATTACAAAAAGATAGTAAATATAGGTCTTGTAATAGTTTCAATAGTAACTGTATGTGTAGTTATAACTGCAGGAGAGATTCCTTATATAGGACTTATTGTACCAAATATAGTTTCTTTATATAAAGGTGATAATGTACATGAAAATATATGGGATACAGCTTTATTTGGAGCGGTATTCGTATTAGTATGTGATATCTTAGCAAGAGTATTGATATATCCATATGAACTTTCTGTAGGACTTACAGTTGGAGTAATAGGAAGTGCAATATTCCTTTATTTAATCTTAAGGAGGAAGTCATATGCAAGCTAATTTAAAAGATAAAAGTTTAATTAATAATAAAAATAAACATAAGAAAAGAAAGCAAAACTTAAATACACCAATAGTTATATTAACTATAATGATATTAGTTTCATGTGCACTATTTTTAACTGTTGGGATTAATTCTGGAAGTATGGAATATGCACTTTCGAAAAGGATACCAAAACTAATAGCAATTGCACTTACAGGTGCATGTATTGGTTTTTCAACTATAGTATTCCAAACTATAACAGATAATAGAATATTAACACCTAGTGTGATGGGTATAGATTCTTTATATGTATCTATACAAACAGTACTAATATTTGTATTTGGATCAACAAGTATTTTTGTATCTGATAGAAGGCTTAACTTTTTAATATGTATAGTATTTATGGTTATTGGTTCTTTAGGTCTATACAAATTAGTATTTAAAAAAGAAAATTCCAATATAATGTTTTTACTATTAGTAGGAATGATATGTGGAACATTTTTCAAAAGTCTATCTTCATTTATGCAAATGGTAATAGATCCAAATGAGTATTTAGTTCTTCAAAATAAATTATTTGCTAGTTTTAATAATGTTAATGTAGAAATACTAGTACTATCAGTAATAATATTACTTTTAATAATTCCATTTGTATGTGATGATATAAAATATTTTGATGTAATGAGTTTAGGTAAAGATCATGCTATTAATTTAGGTGTAGATTATGACAAATTAATGAAAAAATCTTTAATAATAATATCTATACTTATAGCAGTATCAACTGCATTAGTTGGACCTGTAACATTCTTAGGTATTTTAGTGGCTAATATAGCTCGTGAAATGATAAAGACTTATAAGCATAGCTATATTATTACAGTATCCATATTAGTGAGTATATTTACTTTAGTATTTGGTCAGTTAATGATAGAAAGAATTCTAAAGTTAAGTACTCCTGTAAGTGTAATAATTAACATGATAGGTGGAGTTTACTTTATGTATCTACTTTATAAGGAGAGCAGAATATGATTGAAGTAAGAAATTTAAGTAAAAAATATGATGATAAAAAGGTGGTACATAATGTATCACTTAAAATAGAAAAAGGTAAGATAACTTCTTTTATAGGTCCTAATGGAGCAGGAAAAAGTACAGCACTATCTATGATAACAAGACTTATGAAAAGAGATAGTGGACAAGTTTTTATTGAAGGTAAAGAATTAGAGACTTGGGATAAAAAAGAATTATCTAAAAAAATAGCAATACTTAAGCAGTCTAATAATATAAATATTAGACTTACAATAAGAGAGCTTGTAAGTTTTGGAAGATTCCCTTATTGTGATGGAAAGCTAACAGCAGAAGATAATAAGTATGTTGATGAAGCCATAGAGTATATGAGGCTTACTGATCTACAAGATAGATATCTTGATGAGTTAAGTGGTGGTCAAAGACAAAGGGCTTATATAGCTATGGTTATAGCTCAAGGAACAGAATACATATTCTTAGATGAGCCATTAAATAACTTAGATATGAACAACTCTGTTCAGATGATGAAGGTTCTTAGAAGATTATGTGATGATTTGGGAAAAACAATAATACTTGTTATGCATGATATTAACTTCACATCTTGCTACTCTGACTATATAATATGTTTAAAAAATGGAATGATAGCAAAAGAGGGAAATGTAGAAGACATAATTAATAAAGAAACTTTAGAGAGTATTTATGAGATGAACTTTAAAGTTGAAGAAATTGACGGTAATAGAATAAGTATATATTACTAAAAAAATAAGAAATGTATTTTAACTGGCTGAAAGGTCAGTTTTATATAACAAAATTAATGATAATGATTATCTATATTAATAAAATAAAGGAGATAATAAAATGAACAAAAAAGTCGCAGTAATAATAGGAGCAGTATTAATAGTAATAATAGGTTTATTCTCATTAACTATGAAAAAAGATAAAAATTCAAATTCTACTGCAAATAGTACAATAACAATAACTGATTCAACAGGAGAAAATGTTGAAGTAACAAAAAATCCTCAGAGAGTAGTAGTATTTGATTACGGTGTGGCAGATATATTAAAAAATATAGGTGTTGAAATAGTAGGTTTACCTAAATCAGGTACATTACCAGAGATATTATCAGATTATAAAGATGATAAATATGCAAATGTTGGAGATTTAAAAAGTC
>NZ_JAGHFM010000387.1 GCF_017888745.1 Terrisporobacter sp.
CTATTTCCATTCTTTTAGCTACAAAATCTTCATCATACACTTCTGAGACTTGACCAGTAGTTAATCCTATTTGATTACCATAAGAACAATATCCATTAGCTGCTTCTGTAGTTATTTTCTTTTGCATCAACTTTCCTGGTAATGTGTCTTCTAAAGATGTTCTAGGGTCTGCACTTCCAGTAACACGCATTGCTTGGTATACGTAACTTCTTCCTGAAAGTGGATCTCTTATTGCTCCACCTAAACAAGTAGCAGCTCCACCAAATGGCTCTATTTCTGTTGGATGGTTATGAGTTTCATTTTTGAACATAACTAAATACTTTTCTATTTTTCCATCAACATTCACATCTACATTTATACTACAAGCATTTATTTCTTCACTCTCATCTAAATCCTCTAATTTACCTTCTTTTCTTAATTGCTTCATAGCTATAGTAGCTATATCCATAAGGCAAATGTCCTTTTGTCTATCTACATAAACACGATTTCTAGAATCAAGATACATCTCATATGATTCTTTTATAATTTCATTATATTTTCCATCTTCTATTTTTACATCTTCTATCTTAGTCATAAAAGTAGTATGTCTACAATGGTCTGACCAATAAGTATCTAATACCTTTATTTCTGTTATAGTAGGATTTCTTTTTTCTTCATTTTTGAAATATTCTTGAACATGTTGTAAATCAGCTAAAGCCATAGCTAATCCTTGATTATTTAAGAATCCTTCTAATTCTTCTAGTGTATAATCTATAAAACCATCTAATATTTCTACACTTGTTGGTATCTCAACTTTCATTTCTAATGTATTAGGTATTTCTAAACTAGCTTCTCTACTGTCTACAGGATTTATACAATATGATTTTATTCTAGAATAGTCTTCATCGCTTATATTTCTAGATAATATATATACCTTAGCAGTGCTTATATTAGGTCTTTTCCCCTCATTAACTATTTGTATACATTGAGCTGCCCAGTCACCCCTTTGATCATACTGACCTGGTAAATACTCAATAGCAAATACTTTATCATTTTTATCTATATTTTCTAATTCATCATAATAAACAATATCTAAGTTTGTTTCTGAAAATATAGTTTTAGCTGCATTATAGAAAACTTCTTCTGATAAACCTTCTACATCATATCTATTTAAAATTCTTATACTTTCTATTGTATTTATGTGTAAACTTTCTATTAAATCTTTCTTTAGACTTTGAGCTTCTAAATCAAATCCTGGTCTTTTTTCAACTAAAACTCTTCTTACACTTGTTTGTAAAGTAGCAGTATTCATTAATATTCCTCCAATTTGAAAATCTATTTCCATATATCTTTTCTATAATGCATTCCTTCAAAGTTTATTTTTTTAATATTTTCGTAAACTTTATCAGACGCCTCTTTAACTGAACTTCCCTTTGAAGTTATTCCAATTACCCTTCCACCATTAGTAACTATATTATCACCATCAAACTTCGTTCCACTGTGGAATACAACTATATCAGAATCTAAATTTTCAAGTCCTGTTATTACTTTTCCCTTTTCATAAGCTTCAGGATATCCTCCACAAGTGAGCATTACGCAAATAGCTTCTTCTTTCGAATATTTAATATCTATATTTTTAAGATTATTATCTAATATTGCATTCATTATTTTATTTAAGTCTGTATCTAGTCTAAACAATACTGATTGTGTTTCAGGATCACCAAATCTTACATTATACTCTAAAACTTTAGCTCCATCATCAGTTATCATAAGTCCAACAAATAATATTCCTTTATAATTTAAATTGTCTTTTTGGAATCCTTCTAAAGTTTTATCTAAAACTTTTTCCTTTATTTCCTTAGCTAACTCTTCTGTATATATTTCACTAGGAGAAAATGTTCCCATGCCACCAGTATTTAGTCCAGTTTCTCCGTCATAAACTTTCTTGTGATCTTTAGCACTTACCATAGGAACTATAGTATCATTATCCACAAAAGCTAATATAGAAGTTTCTATACC
>NZ_JAGHFM010000199.1 GCF_017888745.1 Terrisporobacter sp.
AACAAAATTGAAATAATTAAAGACGATTATAATGAAAAATATATAGTTGATAGTTTTATTGTAATTGCAGCGACAAATAATAAAGAAGTAAATTATAATATAGGTAAATATTGTAGACAACATGGTAAATTAGTAAATGTAGTAGATAATCAAGAATTATCAAATTTTACAGTACCATCTTATGTGAAAAGAGGAGATTTATTAATAAGTATTTCAACAGGGGGGAAAAGCCCTTCTTTATCTGCTAAGATAAGAAAAGAATTAGAGGAAAGTTATGGAGAAGGATATGAAGAGTATGTTAATATTTTAGGCCAAGCTAGAGAGTATATAATAAAAAATATATGTGATGTAGAACAAAGAAGAAGAAAATTAAGAGAATTATTAGATTTAAATATTGATGAGTTAAGAAAAATAATAAAATAAAGTTACAATAACTTAAAATTAATATTATTTTGAAAAAAAGAATTACTATAGCTATAGCTGAATATTTTTGATAATATATTAAAAATAGGAGGGGAAGATATGAAAAAATTTATTTGTGCATTATTACTAATAATAAGTATGGGAAGTATGTATTATTTCTCAAGCCAAGATGGAAAAACTTCATCTATGCAGTCTGGAGCAGCCACGGAAGTTGCTGATAATATCTTTCAAAAACTGAGACAAGAGATAACTTTAACTGACGATAGATTAATAAATATAAAAGACAAGGTTTTAAATAAGTTAAGAACTTATAACAAAGAGTATTTAGTAAGAAAAGCAGCTCACTTTAGCATATATGCTTTAATAGGTGGATTCATGATGCTTTTACTTTATTTATTATCCAAACAAGTATTTTTCTCTGGAGCCATTGCATTTTGTTTGACATTTATGTATGCAGTGTATGATGAAAAAAGACAGTTGGCTGTTTCTGGTAGAAGTGGAAACTTAACAGATGTGTTTATAGATTCATCTGGAGCATTGACTGCAATAATAATATTATCATTTTTACTTTTAACAGGTAAAGGATTAGGTTTTTTAATGAAAAGAAAATCTTAATTAATATTATAATAAAACCTTCAGTATAATATTAACAGTTTCTTCACTTGATATTCATATAAAATAGGGATAGAAAATTATCTATCCCTATTTTCCATATTTAAAAGTTTTTTAGACGATATAAGTTTTGAGATATTTTCAGTGTGATATCTATAAATATGGTTATTATTAACTTCATCTTCATTATGATAATTTTTTTTATTTAGAAGATATAATCCATGAACATGATGTAATAATTGCTCACATACATCGTAATACTCATGAAGCCCTGTAGGTGTATTTGCCTCATCTGAATAGGATAATTCATCTATAAGTTGGGTATAATATTCTCCTAATTCAGTAAATTTATTTTGTAGCTTTAAATAAGATGATGAGTAATCATTTCTATTTATCATATCAAATATTATGTTGAAATAATCTTTAGATGTTGATTTAAAAGACGTCCAAAGATACTGTAAATATTTATGTCTACTAACAGAATAATTAACTATTAGTGCTATCAGAACTCCAACTAAGGTATCCATAGTTCTCATTAAAGAATAAGTCAAAGGGTAGTTTTTACCGACACCTAAAGATATTGCAGTAAATGTTACACAAGCAATTCCTGCTGATTCAGAAATTTTTAATAAGTTGCATAAATGTATAATAATTATGACTCCTATAGTAGTAGATATAATATTTTCATGTATAAATGTAGCAAACAAAAATCCTATAAGACCACCTAGTAGTGTTCCTAGTATTCTAGACATGGCATCTTCAACAGAATTTTTCATTGTATTTTTTATAGAAAATATACATACTGAAACTGTATATACAGGAGTTTCTACTATTCCTAAATAACTCGCTAAGCTTGCAAAAAATACTGCTATGCCAGTTTTTATTGTTCTTAGTCCAATTTTTTTCATATTTATATGTTCAAGCAATTACTGTTACTTGTAAAAGTCCTTTCTAGATTTTAAATGTACTAATAAAAATCTTTATAGTATTATTTGTATTAATTATTGATATTATTTTAATAATATATATGAATTTTGAAAAAATAAATTTAAGATGATTATTTATAAAATTCAATAAAAATATAATATAAGGCGTATCCCTACGAATAAAAAAATTGGAAATAAAAAAAACTATTCACTTTTTTCAAAAATGCAATATAATATTAAAGTGTTCTTTTTTACGAGGTAAAAAGCGGAAGCGTTTTTATAAATAAATAACAATTAGATATTTAACAATATTGGAGGAAAAAAGATGAAAACTATAAAAAAAATAGTAATAACAGGAGGTCCTTGTTCTGGTAAAAGTACAATGCTTAATTTAATAGAAAATACTTTTAAAGAAAAAGGATATAAAGTTATAATAGTTTCAGAGACGGCTACAGAACTAATTAGGGGTGGGGTTACACCTTTTGGAGGTCAAGAGAATATGTTCATATTCCAAGACTACTTACTAAGCCTTCAATTTAAAAAAGAAGAAGTTTATGAGAAAGCTGCCATGGAAATGGATGCAGAAAAAATAATAATCTTATATGATAGAGGATTATTAGATAACAAAGCTTATGTATCTAAAGAAGAATTTGAAATAATTTTAGACAAATTTGGTACTAATGAGAGTGAATTAATAGATAGATATGATTTAGTCTTACATCTAGTAACTACAGCTAATGGAGCGGAAGAACATTATACATTAGCTAATAATACTGCTAGAAGTGAATCATTAGAAGATGCAAGAAGAATAGATGAACTTACTTTAAATGCATGGATAGGACATCCTCGTTTAAAAATATTTGATAACTCAACTGATTTTGAAGGAAAAGTTGAAAGAGTATTAAGAGAAATATATAACGATCTTGATGAGTATATGCCAACTGGTCTTATACGTAAGTACTTAGTAGACGTTGAAAATGTAGATATAGATAATATAGTTACTGCTTCAGAAAAAATGGATATAGTTCAGTATTACTTAAAATCAACTAATCCAAAGTTAGAAAGAAGAATAAGACAAATAGGTGCTGGCGATAATTATTCATATTACTATACTGAAAAAGAAACTATAAATAATTCTAGAACATTTAGAAAAGAAAAGAAAATAAGTGATAAATTATATCTGTCTTATTTATCGGAAATAGATAATCAATTATTTACAGTTATAAAAACTCGTCATTGTTTTGTGTATGAAAATCAATATTTTAAATTAGATATATTTAACAATGATAAAAAATATGGTATCTTAGAAATTGAAGCAACTAACCAAAATGATGAAATTTCTCTTCCAGATTTCTTAAATATTAAAGAGGATGTTACAAAAGACTCTATGTATTCAAATTATGAAATAGCAAAAAGAAATTATGTTTGTGAATAACAAATATAAAAATACTCGTATCAATATTGATACGAGTATTTTTATATTTGTTATTCACAAACATAATTTCTTTTTGCTATTTCATAATT
>NZ_JAGHFM010000026.1 GCF_017888745.1 Terrisporobacter sp.
TAGTAATACATCATTTTTATTTAGTGTATTTTCCATAAAATTTTCTCCCCCCTACTTCTTTAATCTTGGGTCAAGTGCATCTCTTAGACCATCACCAAATAAGTTAAATGCAAGTATAATTATACTAATTGCCATAGCAGGGAATATTAATCTATATGGATATGATGCAATACCATCTAATGCATCTGATGCTAAAGAACCTAAACTTGCAAGTGGTTTACTTACACCAATACCTAAGAAACTTAAAAATGCTTCTGTAAATATAGCTGATGGTATTTGTAGCATAGTAGTAACTACTAATTGACCTATACAGTTTGGAAGTAGGTGCTTAAATATTAATCGTTTATTATTTGCTCCCAAAGCACGAGCTGCACTAATATATTCCATTTCTTTTAATTGCAATACTTGACCACGGACTATTCTCGCCATTCCTACCCAGTATAATAATCCATAAACTATAAACATGGCTATTATACCTGGCCCCAAAGTTTGAAGAGCCCCAAAAGCATGACCTGAATCAAAAGCTTTAGTTAGTGGTTCATTTAAGACTATTCTTAATAAGATAATAATTAGCATATCTGGT
Source organism: Terrisporobacter sp. (assembly GCF_017888745.1). Classification (GTDB taxonomy): domain Bacteria; phylum Bacillota; class Clostridia; order Peptostreptococcales; family Peptostreptococcaceae; genus Terrisporobacter. The sequence continues at coordinate 584 of NZ_JAGHFM010000026.1, forward strand.
AAAGAATAAATTATCTCAACTATTCTCATCATTACTGCGTCTACTTTTCCACCTAATAATCCAGATATAGCTCCATAAATAGAACCTATAACTAATACTATAAATGCAGAACCTACACCTATTAGTAAAGAGATTCTAGCTCCTACCATAACTCTTACCAACAAGTCTCTACCTAGCTTATCTGTACCAAATGGATGAGCTAAACATGGTGTTAAATTTTCATGTCCTCTTATTTGTTGGTCATATGTATAAGGACTTAGATATGGTCCTACAACTGAAAATATTACAAATAATAATATTACTACTAAAGATACCATTGCTATCTTATTTTCTTTTAATCTTCTCCATGCATCTTTCCAGTAACTTGTATTTTCACCCATATTAACTAAATTTTCTTGTTGTTCTTTCGTAACTGGTAAAAAATCTTCTGGAGATAAATCTAATTTACAACTAAATTTATTGCTTTTTTCTAAAATCATACTATTTACCTCCCCCCTTTATTTATCTAACTTAATTCTAGGATCTACCAGTTTATATAAAATATCACAAACTAAATTCATTAATATAATAATTGAAGCTAAGAATACTGTCATACCCATTATAAGGTTATAATCTCTGGCATCTATCGCTTTTATAAAGTATCGTCCTAGACCTGGTATATTAAATACTTTTTCTACTACAAACCCTCCAGTTAAAGTAAAGGCTACTAATGGCCCTAAATATGTTATAACCGGGATTAATGAATTCTTAAGAGCATGTTTAAATGTAACTACCCCCTCTGACATACCTTTAGCTCTTGCAGTTCTAATATAATCTTGACCTAAAACATCTAACATACTTGAACGCATAAGCCTAGCTATATAACACATTGGATAAAATCCTAAGGTGAATACTGGTAATATATAACTTGATGGTCCACTAAGTCCATATGTAGGCAATATCTTTAATTCAATTGCAAATAATAACATGGAAGCTGTAGCAATTACAAAAGATGGTACTGATATTCCCAGAGTTGATACTACACGAATTATACTGTCTGATAATTTTCCCCTTTTCAAAGCAGATATACATCTTAAAGGAATCCCCACCAAAACTGCAAATACTATTGCCATTACTCCTATTTTTGCAGATATAGGAAATGATTGTTTAATAATTGTTGTTACTGGTACATTTTTTTGAAGCTTATAGCTAATCCCTAAATCTCCATGTAATAATTGCTCTAAATATATTTTGTACTGAACTAATACAGGCTTATCTAATCTGTATTTTTCATTTAACGCCTGTTGAGCTATTTCATTTGTTTTTTCACTAGCAAAAGGACTTCCTGGTACTAGTTTCATTAAGAAGAAAGTAATGGTTGCCGCAATGAAAATAGTAAAAATAGCCATCAGTATACGTTTAAAAATATATTTTGCTGTATCCATATTTTAATCCCCCTTTTCTATTTTTTGTTTACTCTTATTTCACATTAATATACAATTAAATTTGTTTTTAATGTATTACCCATTTATTTTTTATGATTATTATAAATTTTAAAATTGATAGAATACTTAATTAGATTATATGTATAAATATATTGATATATATTTAAATAAACCTAAATAATTATAATTTAATGCATATACATTTTAAATAATATAATTGTAAATTAATATATTATTTAAAATGTATATTACTTCCTTATAAATATCAATAAAATAATTTTTTAAATTTTTTGATTATAATGAAAAAACATAACAAAAAACCTATATAGATAGACACTTATTTAAGTGTTTACTATATAGGTTTTATTTAAATTAATATTTAGTATAAATTTAATTTATTTTCCAAACTTTTAATTATTTTTTATATTAAACAGTCTGTGCTTCTAATTTATATCCTTCTTCATAGTCCATACCTTTTAAGCATTTTTTTAACATCAATATAGATAATATTAAAACAATAGATTCAGAAATTATAGTACTAAACCATATACCATTACCGCCAAAAGCAATTACTGAAACTACTAAGGAGATACAAATGACGAACAATCCTCTACCTAATGATATTTTACAAGCGTCAAAAGTTCTTTCCAACGAAGATAAAAATCCTGATACAACAACATTAAACCCTAAGATTAAAAACGATATTGAAAACAGTCTAAACTTAGATACTGTATACTCAAATAGTGCCATATCTGATTTATCTATAAACATTAAAACAATAAAGTCTGTTAAAAATATACAGATTAAGAAAATAACTATTGCAGATATTAGTGTACATTTTAAAGATAGTTTAAGCAATCTTTTTATTGTATCAAAATCCCTTGTACCATAATAGTAACTTGATAATGGTTGTAAACCTTGTGAAATACCAAGCATTGTAGATAAAACAAGAGTATTTACATATGAAATAACACTATAACTTATAAGAGCTCCTTCACCTAAGTATTTTATTATAAATTGGTTAAATAATAATATTACGATTCCTATACTAAGCTCTGTTGCACAATCTGAAAATCCAATTGATACTATTCTTTTTAAAATTTTAAACTCAAATTTAAACTTACAAAACTTTAACTGTGATTTCTTGCTTAAGAAATGAGTTAAGAAAAATACAAAAGAAAATACACGTGCCAATCCAGTAGCAAAAGCTGCACCTTCAACACCCCAGTTAAATTTAATTACAAATACATAATCTAATACTATATTTGTAAGAGCTGAGATTATAACTCCTATTGTAGACAAGTGTGGATGACCATCAGTTTTTATTAGTACTTCTAAGGCATAAGAAACTATATAAAATACAATAAATAAAATTATTATTTTCAAATAACTTTTTACCATTTCAAATATTGAATCCGTTGCACCTAAAAATAAAACTATTTTATCTAAAAATAATAAACTCATTATACAAATAAATAAAGATATTATTGTAAGGGAAAAAATAGTCATTGAAAAATATTTTTTTGCCTTAGTACTATCTTTTTCTCCAAGTTTCATAGATATTACTGTTGATGCCCCTACAGAAAATAAAACAGATAACCCAAATATTAAATTCGTATACGGCATAGCTATATTAACTGCAGCTAGTGCATTAGGTCCTACTCCTTTACTAACAAACATTGCATCTACCATTACATACAATGCTGATACCCACATGGAAGCTACTGAAGGAATTACATACTTAAAAAATTGTTTTTTTAAATCAGTATTCTTTCCCATTAATAATGTATTGCTCATAAGCACATCCCTCCTTCTTCAAAAACTATGATAATCTATGGTATAATACTCAAGTCAAATGTTTTTATAAAATTTATTTGGAGATGATAAGATGAAACGTTACTATAAAATAGGCGAGCTAGTTAATTTGTATAATGTGGGTAGAGATTCAATAAAATATTATGAGGATTTAAAAATTCTCAATCCAAGTAGGGATAAAAATGGATATAGAATCTATGATATAAACGACATATGTAAATTAAATTTAATAAGAGAACTTAGAAACTTAAATATTCCAATGAAAGAAATAAAAATTTATTTAGAAGATAGAAATATAGAATCTACAAAAAACATGCTTGAAAAAGAGATAAGTATAATTCATGAAAAAATAGATTATTTAGAGAAACAGAAAAATAATCTAAAAAATAGACTAAGAGTTATAAATAATGGAATAAATGAAAGAAACTTTGGCGAAGTAGAAATTATTCATCTTAATAAAAGAAAAGCATTTAAAGTTCATGGTAATGTTAATAATAATGAAAATATAGATTTTTTAATACAAGAAATGCGTAAAGTTCTAGAGAATCGATTTTATATATTAGGAAATGATAAAATTGGGTCTATATTTGATAAAGTCAGTTTAGAAAAAGGTATCGTAAATAAATATAAACATGTTATAGCTTTTTTAGATGACGATAGCTTAGATTACAATACTGTAATTCCAGAAGGCGAGTATTTGACTTGTACTTATAGAGGTTCTTATGAAAATAATAAAATATATCTATCAAAATTATATGATTATGCTGAAACTAATAATTTAAAAATAGTTGGTGAACCTATGGAAATATATAAAGTAGATATATCTGAAACTAGCGAAGAAGATGAGTTTATAACACAGCTACAGGTATTAGTGGAAATGGCTATGATTTTATAACCATAGCCATTAAACTTTATACTTCTTCCCTAATTTTACTACTTTCAAAGTAATCCTCTAATTTAACAGGTCCTTCTAATAATTCTCTTTCCACATACATAGTTCTATCTGATCTTGTCATAACACTCCACTTAACTAAAGAAATATATCCTTTTTCAATTTCTATTGCAGTAATACATCTTGGGTGAACACAACTACCGTCATTGAAGTACATAGTTTCACCAACGCTAGGGAATGTAGGTCTATGGGTATGTCCTGCAATCAACATTTTATTTTCTTCTTTTGCCCACTTTATAAGTTTACGCTCTACTCTATTTTTCTTTTTATAGTTTTTACCTGCAGCAGTAGGATCATTAACTCCCCATATTTCTGCAGTTCTCCAAATATACCTTACAAGAAATTTTCCTAATTTATATAAACCATCGTTTATTAAATCACCCTGATGACCATGTACAAGAAAAATTCTATGATCCTTATTATCTTGATTTTCTAGTATTAATCCTTCATGTACCTCTATCTTAGGAAATAGTGGGCAAATTTTTTTCCTAGTTTCACAATAATATTCATTAAAGGTATTTTCTACAAACTTCTTATCCTTCTTTTGCTTATCATGATTTCCATAAATCATATACATTCTATTAGAATCATAAAATTTAGACATTAGCCAAAAAGAGTTACTATGAATCTCAATAATTTTATCCATACATCTATTTTCCCAAAGCTCGTCACCATCACCTAATTCTATATAAATAAATCCTTTTTCATAATAGTCATTTAAAGCTGCGAAAAAAAGATGTTGGTTTTTTAAAAAATTATCTCCTGAATTTCCTACTCCCCTATGACAATCACTCATTATAACAAACTTAGAATCATTATTATATGGAATTACTTTTGATTTTTTGTATACATTTGATAAACTTTTATGAGTGCTCATTATTGTCAGCCTCATTTTTACTTAAATAAGATTGAATAAGTTCATAAGTACTTTCCAATCCTTTTATAGCTTTATCACCTGCTAATATATTAAATAAAATAGGGTAATAGGAACATAAGAAATAAATTTTATCTAAAGTACAATTAAAATCTTTAGTTAAAAAATTATATAGCTTGCAATAAAATTTATTGGCTAACTGAATAAAAGGCAATACTAATTTATATTTATATATAGGTTGATTTGACTTAGGTGTATCAAAAGTTATATAAACCATATTATTAACTACTTTATAATCTTCTTGTCTATATCCTGCCTTCATCAATCCAATTAAAAAAGCTTCTTTCATTCTATAGTCATTAAATATTAATCGAATATCCATCGATAAATTTCTAGGTTTTGAAAATACACCTACATCAAAACCTGTTAACCACCAATGATATTTTTTTCTTTTAAATAAACTTTTTCCTTCTTTTTTAAGATTAAATCTCATAGATAAACGTTCTTTATCAGTTACACTCTCAAAAAAAGGACCTAAAAAAACTCCTGGTATATTAACATCTTCTCTATCAGTTACATATATGCCTATTTCTCCACCAGTTGTCATTCCATATTGACCTTTCCAAAATTCAATAAGCCATCTTCTCCCGTCATAATCAAAATAAATAGGTTCACTATCAATAATCATATTTAAAGAAGGTGCTAATTCATCATAAAGACGACAATATCCCATATTCCTTTGCCATGGATACATTTGAGAACAAATAATATCATTGCTAATATCATAAACAAAACCATAAATATCTAGTGCATCGTTAATCTCTTTAATTTTATTTTCATCACTTGTATTTAATACATCATCAATGGCTTGTTTTCTGTGTATTGTCCATCTATATAAAATTATTATTACTATAAATAAAATTATAGCAATTACTAAAATCCATATCTTATTCATTTATTCAACCTCCATTTATAATAGGTCTCATATTATTGTATTCAAAAGAAATATTAAAGTGATATTTTTACATATTTTTACAACAATATATTTTTATTTTAATGAATAAGTTTTTTAATTTTAGTAATTGCATGTATTTTATAAGCATTTATATATTTTTTGTAAATTCATCGTATTCATTTTTCTTTATGTTAATAGTTTTGTTTATTTCATTTTTATTTTCTTTTAAGCTATTTAAAATTCTACTGACCTTTGTTTGCAACTTACATACATCTTCATAGGAGTTGTTTATCTGACGATTAACTGTAATATCAGTAAATATATTATCAAAAAATATGTCTACAGCCTTAATAGTAGTAGAAAAGTTTAAACTAGTTATATTAACATCTTTTAATTCCCTATTAAAATCATCTAGTAAGTTGGATATTCTTCTAAAACATTTTTGAGCATCATTAACTTTTTCATGTTTTGCTAATGATGAAAGAAAATCTCCACCAAGTAAATCAATAGTACCCCAAGTTTTGGAAGACTCTAATAATTTCTTTGCATTATTAACTTCATTAAGTAATCTATTACCAGCTACTATGGATTCTTCTATTTCTTTAACTTCTTCTAAATATGAATCTATTTCTCTTTCCATATTTACAAGCTTATTCTTAGTTTCTTCATCTCCATATATATTAATCAAAACAATTTTTCTTTGTAATAATCTAGAATACTTATCTTCACAATCTGCCAACTCATCTACTCTAAAATTTATATAAGATATCTGTTCTCTTAATGATTTAACTTTTGAATTGTAGTTGTCATATTTAATCTTAGCCATTAAGTATTCTTTTTCTTCTTTTTCAAGCTTTTCTTCTTTATTTCTCATTAATGATGACACAATACTTGCGAAAGACAATTTCTTTAATTTTTCCACATCGTCTAATTCTTTTTCCAATTGTGTCTCTAAATTTTTAAGCTCAATTTCACTTTTATGAAGTTCTTCATCTAACTCTTTTAGTCTGTTTTCCAATACATTTTTTTGTGCTACTTCATTTTTAACTTGATTTATTTCTTTATTAATATCTTCTAACATAAGACTTCCCCCTTCATTAAGATGAGTATATTATATAACAATAATTATAAATAAATATAAATAATTTTCATCTTTTGATTATTTGTTACTGAAATTATTCTGTATGATATATATACTTATAAATCTTCAATAAACCATTTATTAAAAGTATAGGAAGGCAAATATGACTATACTTATTCAATCAAATATAAAAGGATGGATTATCCTATCACTTAAGGAATCCATCCTTTATTATACAAGTTATAATATAACAATTTTTATTAATAAATAAATTAACTATATACTAATTCTTATTTATCTCTTCTTTTTTTCTTGAGAAAACAAGTCCTAATCCAGATGCTGCAAAAAGTCCAGCAAATAATCCTAAACTATTAGCATCTCCTGTCTGAGAACTATTTTCTTGTTTATCTGGCTTTTCAGTTCCTTCTGGTTTTTGTCCTCCTTGTGGTTTTTCAGTTTCTCCTGGCTTTTGTTCTCCTTCTGGTTTTTCAGTTCCACCTGATGGTGCAAGTTCCACTAATTCTTTTCTAGCAGTTTTTAAAGCTTTTAATGACTCATCTACTTGTTTTTGAGTAACATCACTATTATCAGCTACTATTTTTTTAGCTTCTTTTAATGCTTCTTCAAATTTAGCCCATGATTTCTCTGTATATTTGTCTTTATTCTCAACTTCACAGTCTTTTACATATTCAGCTAAAGCTTCCACGTTACCACGTTTTACAAAAGTATCTATTACAGATTGTAAATTATTAATTGCTTCTTCAATATCGTCTTTGCCCACATTATTTTTTTCAACTAATGCTTTGGCAGCATTTATAGCATTGTCTAAAGCTTTTTGATCAAATGAAGAAGTTGTATAATCTTCACCATTTATTGCTTCTGCTTTAGCTATAGCTTCTTTTAAGTCTGTTTTATCTACACTATTATCAGATTGTTCTGTTGGTATGTGGAACATTATTTCTGCTCCAGAAGCAAATTTATCTTTAGTATCACCATTAGATTTAGTGATTACCATACGAACTTTTTTAGCTGTAATTGCATCAAACTTGACAAATTTAGTAGATGAATCTCCAGCCCAAGTCTTAGCATCTATAACTTTTGTTTCTTCTCCATTTTCATTTGTTACATATAAATCAAATTCCATTATATTACCATTATTAGTTCCATTTTGTCTTGGAACATAGGATAATTTTCCTATTTCTGTAGGATTTTCAAATGTAAACGCTAACTCTTGTGGTAATTTAACGCTACTATCAGCCCAATTTGAATGCCATATAGTATTTGTATTTCCATCCAAAAGATTTTCTGGTCCTTCACCTGGATATTTTGATGAGGCTGTTACACTAATTCCATCATTAGGTATTATAGTTTTATCTTCTTCAGGAGCTCCAGCTTTCTTAATCATCACATTATCAATTTTACCTTTTATAGAATTTGTTTTAGAGCCAATTCTTTCTAATGATAATGCAAATGTAGAATTACCAATATTATCTTTCTTAACCATATCGTTGTGAACAAATTTACCTGTTGCTTTACTAACTAATTCGCCGTTTACATATAAAGAAGTTCTTTGATTTTCAGTTTTAATAGTTAAATTAACCCATTCTTTAACTGGTAAAACATAATCAAACGTATAGTCATACAATTCTCTAGTGAATCCTAGTTTGCCATCTTCCATTATACGTATATCATGTGTACCATAAGCACTATCACTTTCAAATAATATTTGACCTGCTACTGATTCTTCAAGTCTTAAATCAAATGAAAGTTCAGTCCCATCCCCTATTTCATCTAATGGAGTTTCTACAAAACTTCCCTTTCCTTTTAATGATATTGCATTTGAACTTTTACCTGTTTTAAATGAAGCATTAGTTAACTTTCCTAAGTCACGATTATTTTGACTTGAATCTTTTAATTCATTTTCTTTTTCAAATGTATATTTTGCATATTCATCATCTATAGAACTTTCTTTACTTAGTGGATTTGAATTTGGAGCTAATCCTACATTATTACTTGCAGCTTGTACATTCGCTAAGCTTCCTTTTTCTTTACCATTTGCCCAAGTTTTTTCAGCAACTACTGGTAAGGCATCTTGGAAACGCTTGTACATATCAGACTCAGTCAATCCACTAGCACGCTTGTCAATATTATCATTCCATATTGCAAAAGCAGCCCCTAATGCTTGATCATCCCCAGAAGGAATCGACTTCCATCCCTTTTTTGTAGATAATACATTTGGTTCAAAACTATTATATAAACTATTAGTATTTAAATAATCATTATAAGAACCTTTTCCACCACTACCATTAGGAACCATGTACATATAACTATCAATAGTATTAATTAAATCATATCCCATATCATACATTTCTTTTCCGTCAGCCCAGTCTTTAGACCATAAATTCATTTGAACATTTTCAATAGCTTCAGGTTTAATTTGTGTAGTTGGATTATCTTTTATCCAAGTTAATCCCCCCCACATACGAACTGTATTTGTTTCTTTTACATGAGGAACAAAATCATTAACAAAATTACGATATGCTGTGTAGTTTGATAAGAATTCATCTGCTCCTATATGCACTACAGTGTCACTATCAAAAGTTGGATTACTTGACTTAGTATATTCATCGAATATTTCCTTAACTTTAGCAACTGCTTCTGGTTTACTTATATCTATATGGTCAATTAAAGGACGCTTTCCTACTAAAGATGATACTTGATTTTTAACCATGATTTCTGGGAAAACCTTTGTAAATGAGTTTGCATGAGCTGGTATATCAATCTCTGGTACTATATTTACACCCATTTTTCTTGATTCAAGTATAAAATCTTTAAATTCTTTTTTAGAGTAAGAATAGTCTTTTGCTGTTGCTGATTCACCTTTTTTGTTTTTTACATTTGACTCTAAACGATAAGCATCGTATGCTTTAAATGCTTCATCTTCAGTTTCACGAACACCATAATCTTCTAGGAAGATATAGTTATCACTTAAGTGAACTTGGAAATCATTCATCTTATGCCATGCCATATTTTTAGTTATATCTTTTAACATATCCATAGAGAAAGGTTTACGAGCTACGTCTAATACGAATCCACGAACCTTGTACTTAGGATAATCTCTTGTCGTACCACAAGGTATTTTATCATTATTTTCACTTTGAGTTAATATTTGAAGAATTGTACGAGTTGACCAATAAGCTCCAGTTTTATGTGCTGCCTCTACTGTAACTTTATCAGTTATATCCATTTTATATCCTTCATCACCTAGGAATTTATCATTACTTCCTAATGTAAAATAGAAGTCACCTGCATCTGCATTATTTCCATAACGTATAGAAATATCTCTTCCTGTTATTTCTTTGTAATCCTTTTTAAATTCATTAGCCATATATCCTAAACTGTCTTTATGTGCAGGATTTACTACTATTTCACTATTTCCATTAGCAACAAAATTATTATTACTATCACTATACCATTCAGCTAGTTCTGGAGATACGACTGGTTTCTTATTACCTTTATTTGCTTCATATTCTCCTGGGATAACTACTTCAAAATCATCTGTAATAGTTTCTTCTTTTGTAGCATTATTTGTTATTTTTAAAGATATTTTAACTGTTTTACTAGTTAGTGGTTTATGAACATTAAAGTCTTTATCTACTATTTGTTCAAAATCCGCACCATTATTTTCTATTGTATATCCGGGTATTTGTGTTACTACTATCTTATTAGTTTCTGGGTCATATACTGGACGTACATTATCAATAGTAGGACCTTCATCTAACTCAACTACTTCAAAAGGATGATCATATAATTCAAACTCTACTATTCCTGCATTATCCCACGCAGCTTTATGAGTTTCTAAAACTTCAAGCTTTACATATTTTCCTGAAACTGATTCATCAAAACGTTTGCTATCGTATGTTGTTTTATTATCTAACGTAGCTTCTATTGATTTATCATTTTCATCAAAAATATTATCTTGAGATACAGTCACCTTATATTTTTTTACATTGTTAGCAACATCATCATTACGTTCTTCTAAAAATAAACGGAAATTATCAATACTTTTTTCTTCACCTAAGTCTAATTCTAAAGTTGGCATAGTGTTTTGATTAGAAGCTAAACGAGTTTCATAATCTCCATCTATAGCTTTATCATAACCATTCCCTTGACCTTCAGTATTTGTTCCAGTGGCATTAGCTCCTATAGATTGATTTAAAGCATTTTTATATAACTCAAGTTCAACTATTCCTGCATTATCCCATTGATTATCTCCATGTGTTTCAACTATTTCTAATTTAACATAACGAACTGTTACAGGTTTTGATAGTTTTACATCATCTCTAATAGTGTTAGTATCTAATTCTCTCTCTATCCTAGAATCGTTTTCATCGAAAGTTTCATCAACTGAGAAAATCATTCTATACTTCTTAACATTATTTTTGTATTGTACATTTTTTCTATTTTCTAAAAATAAACGGAAAAACTGTACTTGTTTTTCTGATCCCAAATCTATAACTACTGTTGGCTTAGTATTAAGCTGAGATGATAAACGTGCATCATTTTGGTCACTCTTGTCCCCATCTACCACATTATCATATGAACTTCCAGATTCAGCATTTGTACCTGTTACACTAGCATTCAATGCTATATTCTCATTAGAAGTTGTAGGTGATGCAAATACTGGTACACAAATATTACTAATTGTAATTGTTGCTATTAAATTACTTACTAAAAATTGTCTAAGTTTCTTATTCATAATACCTCCCATTTTATTATGTTATAGTTTTTATAAAGTTTTAAATATATTATTTATTAAAACATTTATATATCAAGAACCCAAGATTTTACAGTAAAAACAAAGATCCCTAATTTTATAACTCTAATATAGCGTTAAATTTCATAAATATTCATAATTTTCTTAACAAAAAAATACCCTTACAATTAAAAAAAGCCGAAAAAAACATAGATTATCAATATAATCATGTTCTTTTCAGCTGATGCCCTTTCGGTAGCATGCCTCATCTAATTAAACCTTATCTATTTTTACATTTTCTTCCAAATTCATATTTATACTTACATAATATATGTTTTTTGTTTTCTCGTCAATACAATTCTTCAAAATTCAACATGTCTATTTATTTTAGCTAAAAATAATGTTTTTTAATATTTATATTATCCAATTAAGTGTCATTTTATCTTGTTCTTCAAATTTAAAAATCTTACCATATAACATTATCATTAATTCTACTATATTGATTCAATTTTTGTATACGTAGTTTCTATATCCTTAGTGCTTAATATATAAAAAAGAGCCCTTCTAATTAAGCTCTTTTGTTTTTTATTTTAGTTTCTATTTCTTATTCTTTTTTCTAATTATTTATATACTTCTCGAAAACTTCTCCAAAGTCCTTGTTACTAAACTGTTCCTTCATATCAGTCATCCAGCCAAA
>NZ_JAGHFM010000027.1 GCF_017888745.1 Terrisporobacter sp.
GGAATAAGTTACTACTATTTACTTATAAAAATATATTAAATATTTTTTATATATTAACTTAATTAGCTTGGCTTTAAGATTACAAATCAATAAATTTTATAATATACAAAGCTTAATCGTGCCAATTTAGGTAGCATAGAAATGATATAATCATAATCCATATTAAATACTAGTTTATATTTTATATTATGATAAAAAAATATTTTAAGGGGGAAGTAATATGGAAAAGAGATTTTTGGTACCTAAAGAGATTGCAAATGCAACTATTAATGCAGGTATAACTAAAGGAAATATAAAAACTAAAAGTGCAATTATTTTAGGTATACTAGCAGGAATCTTTATAGGTTTTGGTGGACTAGCAAGTTCAATAATATCTCAAACATTAGGAGGTATTGATGCTGGTTTAGCTAAATTTGCGGGGGCTGCAGTTTTCCCAGTTGGACTTATGTTAGTAGTAATAGCAGGGGCAGAGTTATTTACAGGTAATAACTTAATGGTATTGGCATATTTAAATAAGAAAATTAACTCTAAGCAATTATTTAGAAATTGGGTTCTTGTTTGGGTTGCTAATCTAATAGGTTCATTACTGCTTGTACTTATAGTTTACTGGTCAGGTTTGTTAGTTGGTGATGCTGGTACCAAAGCTATTGCAACAGCTGAATCAAAAGCCACATTAACAATGGGGGCCATGTTTACGAGAGCAATTTTGTGTAATGTTATAGTTGTTTTAGCTGTATGGATGGCTACATCTGCACAAGATATAGTATCTAAGATATTTTCATGCTGGTTCCCAATAATGTTATTTGTTCTTTGTGGATTTGAGCATAGTGTTGCAAATATGTTCTTTATTCCAATGGGAATGGTGCTTGGTGCTAATATTACTATGGCTCAATGTATAACAAATTTAGTTGTTGTAACTTTAGGTAATTTAGTAGGTGGAGCTATTGTTATTCCATTTATGTACCATCATGCATATCTTGCAGATGATAAAAAAATGGAGGAAGTTAAAAATTAATTATGATACTTAATTTAATTTTATTTATATATTGAGGATACTATAAAATATTTTTTATAGTATCTTTTTTTATATAGAAAAAATATATTTAAAAATAAGGTGCATGTGGATAGAGGTACAAAAATAAATGAAAAGAAGATATAATAGAATAATACTTAGTTAATAGTTAAGTAATAAGTAAAAGTTGTAATAATGATATAAATATTTAAATGGTTACGAAAATATATACAAGAAAAATTTCTAAATATAAATTGAAATATAAAAAAGTTCTTAAATAATAGCGAGGATAAGATGTAGATAGATTAATATGTTTAGTATTGTGTTATATGTATGATTCGTCAATATTAAATGTTAAATTTTAATTAAATATTATAAGGATATATGGTAAAATCATTTTATGATTAAAATTTATCCTTTTTTAAGGAATAGCATATACTAAAGGTATATATTTAAACTCACATTTTAATTATCGTAAAACTTTTATGATATAAAGTAATAAATCTTGATAATGTGAATAATATGGGAGGAAATAAAATGAATAAAAAATTTATATATAAAGAATTATTAAATATATTAGAAGAAGAAAGTATAAAGGTTGATGAACCAATGAAAAAACATATATCTTTTAAAGTTGGTGGACCGGCAGATTTCTTAGTAAAACCTAACACTGAAGAAGAGTTAAGTAAAGTAATTAAATTTGCTAATGATCAAAATATTCCATATTTGATAGTAGGAAATGGATCAAATATCCTAGTAAAAGATGGAGGAATAAGAGGTATAGTAATAAAACTAGCTGATAACTTTAATAAATTCGAAATAGAAGGAAATATAATAAAAGCTCAATGTGGTGCACTACTATCTATATTAGGTAGAAATGCTATGAAAAGTTCTTTAACAGGAATCGAATTTGCAGCAGGTATACCAGGAACTCTTGGTGGAGCTTTAGCTATGAATGCAGGTGCCTACGGTGGAGAAATGAAAGATGTTGTTAAAAGTGTAAGACTTATGGATAGTGATGGTAATATATTTGAATTATCTAATGAAGAAATGGAATTTGCATATAGAAGAAGTATATTATCAAGAAGTAATTATATAGTTTTATCAGCAGTTATGGAGCTAAAGTTAGGAAACCAAGATGATATAAAAGCAGAAATGGCAGATTATGCAGAGCGAAGAACAACAAAGCAGCCTTTAAACTTCCCAAGTGCAGGTAGTACATTTAAAAGACCAGAGGGACATTTTGCTGGAAAGCTAATAGATGATTGTGGATTAAGAGGATTAACGTTAAGAGGTGCACAAGTTTCTGATAAGCATTGTGGATTTGTTGTTAACTCAGGTGGAGCTAATGCAAAAGATATTTTAGATTTAATATATATTGTAAAAAGCACAGTAAATGCAAAATTTGGTATAATGTTAGAAGAAGAAGTAAAAATTCTTGGAGAGGATTAATCTATGAAAATTTTAGCTGATTACCATACTCATACTAAGTATAGTCATGGAAAAGGAACAATTGAAGAAAATGTTCAGGTAGCTATTTCAAAAGGAATTGAAGTTTTAGGAATATCAGACCATGGTTATCAGCATTTAACTTATGGTATAAAAAAAGATGATATCTTTAAAATGAGAGAAGAAGTAGACTATCTTAATGAAAAATATAAGGATAAAATTAAAATTTTGCTTGGAGTAGAATGTAATATATTAGATGACAAAGGTAACATAGACATTAATGAAAAAATGAGAGGTGTATTAGACTATGTTATGGCTGGATATCACTTTGGTTCTATGCCTAAAAATATAAGAGGTTTATTCAATCATGTTGATAATTATATTATTAGATCAAGCAAGTCTAAAGACTATAATACATTAGCAGTTATAAACGCTATGAAAAATAATGATATTTTTGTCATTACGCATCCAGGAGATAAGGGGGATGTATATATAGAAGAAATTGCTAAAGTAGCAAAAGAAACTAAAACTAGACTAGAAATAAATAGTAGTCATAGATTTTTAAATGCAAGTCAACTTAAAGAAATAAAGAATATAGGGAACACTTTCATAGTAGGATCTGATGCTCATATTTCTGAAAATGTAGGAAATTTTACAAAAGCATTAGAAACTATAAAAGAATCAGACCTTGATTTATCATTAATTGAAAATATTAAATTTTAAATAAAGAGGGAGTTTATAAATGAAGTTTATAATAGTTACTGGACTTTCTGGCTCAGGAAAAAGTGAAGCTATGAAGTCTCTAGAAGACATGGGATTTTATTGTGTAGATAATTTACCTCCTACTTTAATTCCTAAATTTGCTGAACTGTGTTATCAATCAAATTCAACTATAGATAAAGTAGCACTAGGAATTGATGTAAGGGGAAGAAAATTTTTCGAAGCATTGCATGAAAGTTTAAATGTATTAAAAAAAGATAAATATCCTTTTGAAGTACTGTATTTAGATTGTTCAGATGATATTTTATTAAAAAGATATAAAATGACAAGAAGAAATCATCCGTTAGCAATTAATAGACAAATACCAGAAGGTATAAAAATGGAAAGAACAATATTAGAACCTTTAAAGGAAATTGCAGATTGTATAATTGATACATCTAATATGAAGCCTAAAGATCTTAAAGAAGAAATAGGAAAAATATATTATGATGGAGAAACTAATAATAATTTAACTATTTCTGTTGTTTCTTTTGGGTTTAAACATGGAATACCTACAGATTCTGATTTAGTTTTTGATGTTAGATTCTTGCCAAACCCATATTATATAGAAGAATTAAGGGAAAAAACAGGAGAAGAACAGTCAGTTAGAGATTATGTTATGAATTCTGAAATTAGTACTAAATTTTATGAAAAACTTTTAGATATGATTAACTTTTTAGTACCTCAATATATAGAAGAAGGAAAACATCATTTAGTTATAAGTATAGGATGCACAGGAGGAAGACATAGATCAGTTACAATAAGCAATCTTATAGGAGATGAACTAATGAAACAAGGATATAGAGTAGTTAAAAAGCATAGAGACTTTATGCTAAAATAAGCGGAGGAAACTATGAAATATTTATTTTATATTATAGATATCCTTGGAATTTTTACTTTAGTTGCTGGAATAACACTTTTTGTAAAAGTAAAAAAACAAGCTAAAAAAAGATGTTCTATGAGATCTAGTGAATCTGAAAAAGCACGTGTAGTAGTAATAGGTGGGGGAACAGGTCAATCAATTTTTTTGAGGGGACTGAAAAAAGTAACTCCAAATATTACTGCTGTGGTTACTGTTGCAGATGATGGTGGAGGTTCGGGAGTATTAAGGTCAGATCTTGGAATGTTACCTCCTGGAGATATAAGAAACTGTCTATTAGCCTTGGCTAATATAGAACCTACAATGCAGGAAGTGATGCAGTATAGATTTGAGGATGGTGGATTAAAGGGACAAAGTTTTGGAAATCTTTTTTTAGCTGCTATGAATGGATTATATGGCAATTTTGAAACAGCAGTCTATAAATTAAGTGAAATATTTAATATAACTGGTAGGGTTTTACCAGTAACTTTAGAAAGCATAGATTTAATGGCTAAGTTATCAAATGGAAGTACTGTAAAAGGAGAATCTAAAATTCCTAAAGAAGTTAAAAAGCAAAAAAGTAAAATTGAGGAAGTATATCTTGAACCACAAGATGCAAAACCTTTGGATGATGTTATAAATTCTATTTATGAAGCTGATTTTGTAATTATGGGTCCAGGTAGCTTATATACGAGTATCATTCCTAACTTATTGGTAGAAGGTGTTGTAGATGCTATAAGGGAATCTAGCGCAATTAAAATATATATTCCGAATGTAATGACACAACCAGGTGAAACTGACAAATATAATGTGCTGGACCATGTTAAAACTATTAACAAGCATACAAAGGATAATTTAATTGATTATATTATAGTTAATAATGAGATTATACCAAATTCAGTACTTGATAAATATAAAAAAGATGGTGCAGATCAAGTATTATTAGATAAACAACAGAGGGTCGCTCTTAAGAATATGGGGATAAAAATAATGGAAGGTGATTTATTAGAAATTAAGGATGATTATATTAGACATCATGCAGACTCAATATGTGATATAATCAACCAGATTCCATATATGATATAATCGATGTTTTGGCACTAAGTCATGGTTATGACAAAGCAAGGTAAAAGAGGATTTTAAAGTTTTATGTAGAAATCCTTATTATTATGTTAGTTTTAAGGAGTGAACATCTATGAGAGAAGAAATTAGTGCCGGTGGGGTGGTGTTATTCGGAAATGCTATTCTTTTGCTTAGGAAGTTTAACGGTGATTGGGTATTACCAAAAGGTAAGGTAGAAGAAGGCGAGAATAATGAAGAAGCTGCATTAAGAGAAGTGTCAGAAGAAACAGGGGTAAAAGCCGAAACATTAAAATATCTTGGAGAAATACATTACACTTTTAAAGAAAATTGGGATGAAAATAGAGCAGTCCATAAAACTGTGTTCTGGTACCTAATGCAGGCAAAAAATATGGACACAATACCTCAAAAAGAAGAGGGGTTTGTGGATGCTAAGTTTATTCATATAGATAGAGTTGTTGATTTGGCAAGATATGATGATGAGAAGGAAATTATCAAAGTAGCTTTAAAAGAAGTTAAAAAACGATTAAAAAAGAGCTAGAAAAATAGGTGGTATATATGTCTTTTTCTACAGAAACAAAAAATGAATTAGCAAGAGTAATATCAGATGATTTATCTTGTAAGAAGGCTGAATTATCTGGAATAGTTAAGTTAGCTGGAACTATTCAAATTGCTGGTTATAAAAAGATAAATTTAAAGATATCTACTGAATTAAATTCAGTAGCCAGGAAAATTTTTAAAATATTAAAATCAGATTTTAATATAAATACTACTATTGTAGTTAATAAAAATCAGATGTTAAAAAGAAATAATAGCTATATATTAACTATTAAAAGTGATATGGGTTCTGAACAACTTATGAAAGAGCTAGGATTATTAGAAAATGAAGATGGATTCTTGCCATATAATAAAGTTCCTTCTTGGGTATTTGAAGACGATGAATGCAAAAAAGCATTTATTAGAGGTGCATTTTTAGGTGGGGGCTCCGTAAGTGATCCAGAAAAAAATTATCATTTAGAATTTGTTACAAGTAATGAAGAATTTGCTGAATCATTAATGATATTAATCAATTCTTTAGGATTAAATTCTAAAATAGTATGTAGAAAAAATTCTTATGTTGTTTACTTAAAGGAAAGTGAGCAAATATCTGATTTATTAAGTCATATAGGTGGATTTCAAGCTTTGTTAAGTCTTCAAAATACAAAAATTCTAAAGCAGATGAGAAATAATGTAAATAGGCTTGTTAATTGTGAGACGGCGAACCTTTCTAAAACAGTTAATGCTGCCGTTAGACAGGTTGAAAATATAAAGCTTATTCAAAGTAAAATAGGAATAAGTAAGTTACCGAAAAACTTACAACAAATAGCATTATTAAGAGTTGAGAATGAAGATTTAACTTTAAAAGAGTTGGGAGAGTTATTAAATCCCCCAATAAGTAAATCTGGTGTTAATCATAGATTGAAAAAAATTGAAGAGATAGCTAATGATTTAAGAAGCAAAGAATTTGATGATGATAGTAATGATGAAGATTAGTAAAATGGGGGTTATTTATATAACCTCTTTTTTTATTGTTATTATGTTATATTATGATAAAATAAGTTTATAAATTTAGGAGGTGAGATAATGAATAAAGATTTTATTCATCTTCATGTTCATACGGAATATAGTTTGTTAGATGGATTTTCTAGATTAGACAAACTTATAAATAGAGCAAAAGAACTAAATATGCAAGCAATTGCTATAACAGATCATGGTTGTATGTTTGGGGCAATAGATTTTTATAAAAAAGCAAAAGCAGCAGGTATAAAACCAGTAATAGGATGTGAAGTTTATACAGCATCTCGTGGATTACGAGATAAAGATCCGAATTTTGATAAAAGATATGGTCATTTAGTATTACTTGCTAAAAATATGACTGGATATAAAAATTTAATAAAGTTAGTTTCTACATCTTATGTAGAAGGATTTTATTATAAGCCAAGGGTTGATATAGAGGAATTAAAGAAACATAATGAAGGAATAATTGCCTTATCAGCATGCTTGGCAGGAGATGTTTCCAACAATATACTAAATAGAAATTATGATGAAGCTAAAAGATTTGCATTGCTATATAGAGATATATTTGGAGAAGGAAATTTTTATTTAGAAATACAAGATCATCATTTACCTGAACAAAAAGAGGTAAATGCAGGGTTAGTTAAATTATCTAAAGAAACAGGAATTCCTTTAGTAGCTACAAATGATTTACATTATGTTAACAAAGAAGATGCAAAAACACATGATGTGCTTATGTGTATACAAATGGGTAAAACTTTAAATGACCCAAGTAGAATGAAATTTGGTAGCGATGAGTTTTATTTAAAATCAAGAGAAGAAATGGAGGAACTTTTCCCTTATGCTATAGATGCTCTTGATAATACTGTTAAAATTGCAGAACAATGTAATGTTGAATTTGACTTTAACACAATTCATTTGCCAAGATATGATGTACCAGAAGGTTATACAACAGACAGTTACTTAAGAGAGATATGCTTTAAAGGATTAGAAGAAAGATATAAAAATCCAAGTCAAGAAGTAATTGAAAGACTTGACTATGAACTTAATGTAATTGAAAAAATGGGATACGTTGAATACTTCCTAATAACATGGGACTTTATTAATTATGCAAAAGAAAATAATATAATGGTAGGACCTGGTAGAGGTAGTGCTGCAGGCTCTATAGTTGCTTATACATTAAAAATAACAGATATAGATCCAATCAAATATTCTCTACTTTTTGAAAGGTTCCTAAATCCAGAGAGAGTTTCTATGCCCGATATAGATATAGATTTCTGCTACGAAAGAAGAGAGGAAGTTATAGATTATGTTAAGAGAAAATATGGCGAAGATCATGTTGCTCAAATAATAACTTTTGGAACAATGAAAGCTAAGGCTGCAATAAGAGATGTTGGTAGAGTATTAGACATTCCTTATAATAAGGTTGATAAAATAGCAAAGGAAATACCTTTTGATTTAGGTATGACAATAGACAAAGCTTTAGAGGTAAATCCAGCATTAAGAGAATTATACGAACAAGATTCTGAAACTAGAGAAGTTATAGACATATCAAAACAAATGGAAGGTATGTTAAGGCATGCATCGACTCATGCCGCTGGAGTTGTTATTTCTAAAGATCCTGTTGATGAATACGTACCACTTTATAAACATCAGGAATCTATAAGTACTCAGTTTACAATGACTACTTTAGAAGAATTAGGACTTTTGAAAATGGACTTCTTAGGACTTAGAACTCTTACAGTGGTTAGAGATGCACTGGACTTAATAGAAAAGAAATATGGAAAAAGGATAGACTTTTCTTCAATGGATTATAATGACCCTAAGGTTTACGAGTTACTATCTTCAGGAAACACTTTAGGAGTATTCCAGTTAGAAAGTGCTGGTATGAGATCTTTCATGAAACAACTTAAACCAAGTAATTTTGAGGATATAGTTGCCGGCATATCTTTATATAGACCAGGGCCTATGGACTCTATTCCTACTTATATTGAAAATAAGCATAACCCAGAGAAAATTACTTATATTCACGAAAAACTAAGACCTATAATGGATGTATCTTATGGGTGTTTAGTTTACCAAGAGCAAGTTATGCAGGTGGTTAGAGATTTAGCAGGATATAGTTATGGACGTAGTGACTTAGTTAGAAGAGCTATGGGTAAAAAGAAAATGGACGTAATGGAACAAGAAAGACAATATTTTATTCATGGAAAATTAGATGAAGAA
Organism: Terrisporobacter sp.; assembly: GCF_017888745.1. Taxonomy (GTDB): domain Bacteria; phylum Bacillota; class Clostridia; order Peptostreptococcales; family Peptostreptococcaceae; genus Terrisporobacter. The sequence continues at coordinate 8,940 of NZ_JAGHFM010000027.1, forward strand.
GGAAATATTGAAATTCCAGGATGTGTTAGAAATGGTGTTCCAGAAGATATCGCTAATAAGATTTTCGATGATATGATTGATTTTGCTAAATATGCATTTAATAAATCACATGCGGCTGCATATGGTGTAATTTCATATGAAACTGCTTATTTAAAGGCATATTATCCTGTAGAATTTATGGCTGCTCTAATTACAAGTGTAATGGGGAATACAGATAAAGTTGTGGAGTATATAAGAGAGTGTAGTGCACTAGATATAGAAATTCTAAAGCCAGATATAAATAAAAGTTATGGTAAGTTCTCCGTGGAAGGACATAATATAAGATTTGGATTAGCCGCTGTTAAAAATGTGGGTATAAATGTCATTAATAATATAATTAAAGAAAGAGAATTAAATGGAGAGTTTAGAGATTTCGCTGACTTAGTTAAAAGACTTGATTCAAAAGATTTGAATAAAAGAGTTTTAGAAAGTTTAATTAAATGTGGAGCCTTCGATAATATAAGTTATAATAGAGCAAGTTTAATGATGGGATATGAAAAATTATTAGACAGTGTTTCTATGGATCGAAAGAAGAATGTAAAAGGACAAATTTCTTTATTTGATGGGTTACAAATGGGGCAAGAGGTAATAGAAGTAGAACAAGAAGTTAATTCTATACCAAAAATAAATGAGTTTGAGGAAAGAGAAAAATTAGCTCTTGAAAAAGAAGTGCTAGGAATGTATGTAAGTGGTCATCCTCTTGCTGAATATGAGAAGGAAATAAAAAATAATACATCCATAGATAATGGAAAAATAAATGCTTTAAAAGAAGATTTAGATTCTTATTTAAGTTTAGATGAACAAGAAGTTATACTAGGTGGCATGATTGTTAATAAGAGAATACAAACGACTAAAAGAAATGATATTATGGCATTTCTAGAACTTGAGGATTTATATGGAACTATAGAAGTTATAGTATTTCCTCAAACTTTGAAGCAGTATAATAGTATTTTAAATGAAGATAATATTATTTATATAAAAGGTAAGTTAAGTATTAAGGAAGAGGAAGATGCTAAGCTTATAGCTAGAGAAATTAAGGATATAAATGATAATACTAGTTTTAAAATTAACAATGAAAAAAATAGATATGAGAAAAATAAGAATACTATTCCGAATGGTTTATATTTAAAAATAGATAGCATAAATAATCAGGAATTAGTAAATTCAATAGAAAAGATATTAATTGATTATAAAGGGTATCAAGATGTGTATATATGTACAGAAAATCCAAAACGAAAGTTTAAGTGGACTAATATGGGGGTAAATTTTGAAGAACAACTTATAACAAGGCTGGAAGTATTACTTAACAAGGAAAATGTAAAAGTTAAAATTTAGTATAAATTGTTGTTTTATATAAAATCAGGGTAAAAATTGTGATATAATACACAATATAATTAGGCGAAAATGTTTTTATAAATTTTAAAAATAAATGCCTAGGGAGAGAATTATTATAACTTAAGGATTAGTTATTATTAGGAGGTAGTAGGATGAAGACTATAGGGATATTGACTAGTGGTGGAGACGCACCAGGAATGAATGCAGCAATTAGAGCAGTTGTAAGATCAGCTATATATTATGGGTGTAAAGTATATGGTATTAATAGAGGATACAAAGGTCTTATAGAATCTGATTTAGTTGAAATGAATTTATCATCAGTTGGAGACATTATACATAGAGGGGGAACTATACTAAAATCATCTAGATGCGAAGAATTTAGAACTGAAGAAGGAAGACAACAAGCAGTTAAAGTTCTTAAGAAACATAACATAGATTGTTTAGTTGTAATAGGTGGAGATGGTTCCTTTATGGGAGCTCAAAAGCTTAGTGAGTTAGGTTTCCCAGCAATAGGTATACCAGGGACAATTGATAATGATTTAGCTTATACAGACTATACAATTGGTTTTGATACTACATTAAATACAATCGTAGATGCTATAAGTAAAATAAGAGATACTTCATCTTCTCATGAGAGGGTTAATATAGTAGAAGTTATGGGAAGACATTGTGGAGATTTAGCTTTATACTCAGGATTAGCAGGTGGAGCAGAAACAATAATAGTACCTGAAGTTGAATATAAAATTGAAGATATTTGTTTAAGATTAGAAACAACTAAAAAAAGAGGAAAAAGACATAGTATCATTGTTTTAGCAGAAGGTGTTGGTAATGCTAATGATATTGGAAAAGAAATAGTAGAAAGAACAGGTGCAGACCTTAGAGTAACAGTTTTAGGACATGTTCAAAGGGGAGGAAGTCCAACAGTATCTGATCGTATATTAGCTAGTAGAATGGGAGTTCGTGCAGTAGAATTACTTTTAGATGGTAAATCAGCGAGGGTAGTTGGAATAAAAGATGATAAGATAATAGATATGGATATACATGAAGCATTATCAGCTAAGAGAGACTTTGATAAAGAAAGTTATCAAATGGCGAAAATATTATCTATATAGTTCACATTAGGAGGATGTTAATATGATTAAAAATGCTAAAAAAACAAAAATTGTTTGTACATTAGGACCGGCATCTCAAAGTGAGGAGACTTTAACTAAACTTGTAGAAAATGGGCTAAATGTTTGTAGATTTAATTTCTCACATGGTTCTCATGAAGAGCATAAAGGAAGAATAGATGTTGTTAAAAAAGTAAGGGAAAAACTTAATAAACCAGTTGCAATATTATTAGACACTAAAGGTCCAGAAATAAGAACAGGAAACTTTGCAGATCCAGAAGTATTTTTAGAAGAAGGTAGTAAATTCACAATAACAATGGCAGATGTTGTTGGTACAAAAGAAATGTGTACAGTTAGTTACAAAGGATTAGCTGATGATGTTGTGAAAGGTGATTTAATATTAATAGATGATGGTTTAGTTGGATTAAGAGTTGAAGAAGTCAATGGAGAAGAAATTCATTGTGTAGTTGAAAACTCAGGAATAGTTAAAAATCACAAAGGTGTAAATGTTCCCGGAGTAAAAATAAACTTACCAGCATTAACTCCTAAAGATGTATCTGATATAGAATTTGGTATAACTCAAGGGATTGATTTTATAGCTGCTTCATTTGTTAGAAAAGCATCTGATGTATTAGCTATAAGAGAAGTTTTAGAGAATAATAATGCAACAGACATACAAATAATATCAAAAATAGAAAATCAAGAAGGTGTTGACAACTTAGATGAAATATTACAAGTTTCTGATGGTTTAATGGTAGCTAGAGGGGACTTAGGTGTTGAAATACCAACTGAAGAAATGCCAATAGTTCAAAAAGAAATGATTAAAAAATGTAATGAATTAGGAAAACCAGTTATAACAGCTACTCAAATGCTTGATTCTATGATAAGAAACCCAAGACCAACAAGAGCTGAAGTAACTGATGTTGCTAATGCAATATATGATGGAACTGATGCAATAATGTTATCTGGAGAAACTGCTGCAGGAAAATATCCAGTTGAAGCAGTAAAAACGATGGCTGCAATTGCTAAAAGAATAGAAGAAACTTTAGATTATGATAATATTTTAAGAAGTAAAGGATTAAACAATACAAATGTTACAGACGCAATAAGTTATGCAACTTGTACAACTGCAAAAAGTTTAAATGCTTCAGGAATAATTACATCAACTTCTTCAGGACATACAGCAAGAATGGTTTCTAAATTCAGACCGAAAACTCCTATAATAGCAACTACTCCATGTGAAAAAACAGAAAGACAATTATCTTTAAGCTGGGGAGTTTATACAGTTAATTGTAAGTCAGCAGAAAATACTGATGACCTTATAGATAACTCTATAGAATCTTGTAAAGAGAAAGGATTTATACAAGATGGAGAATTAGTAGTTGTAACTGCAGGTGTGCCAACAGGTGTAAGTGGTACAACAAACTTAATAAAAGTTCATGTTGTAAGTGAAGAAATATGCCATGGTATAGGTGTTGGAAAAAGTACTGTAGAAGGTATAGTTAAATTTGTTAGAAGCGGAGAAACTTGTGAAAACTTTAATGAAGGCGATATATTAGTAACAACTATGACTGATATAGAAATGAATCCTTATATAGAAAAAGCATCAGCTATAATAACTGAACAAGGTGGAATGACTTCTCATGCGGCTATAGTGGGATTAAATTTAGGAAAGCCAGTTATAGTTTCTGCTAATGGAATATTATCTAATGTTGAAGATGGAGAGTTAATAACTATAGATGCCTCAAGAGGTGTTGTATACAGAGGATCAAGTAGAGTTTTATAATAATAATTTTTGTAATTGAATAATATATTTTAATATATAAATAAAAATTATTTACTACTCTAAAAAAGACTTAATAATGAGTTGATTATTTTTATAATATCATTATTAAATCTTATAACAATTTATTTATATCAGTGAAATAATAAATATTAAGATAGTTATTGCAGACTTTCTTAAAAACTGGTACTATTATATAAACTAACCACTTAGATATTTTATTAATTATCTTAGTGGTTATTTTTACAAATTAAATATTCAGAAAATTTAAAAAAGTATGAATATATCGATGAATTCAAGGGTTTTTGAGTTATTTCTGATTATTTAGTTATAATTTTTTATTTTCAGTCATATTTAATTATAAAAAGGAGGGGGTAACAAATGGCAGAAAATAGAGAACAGTGGGGTTCAAAAATTGGTCTTATTTTAGCAATGGCAGGTAATGCTGTTGGATTAGGAAATTTCTGGAGATTCCCTTATATTGCGGCTACTAATGGTGGTGGTGCATTCATGATACCATACTTCTTTGCTTTAATAGTTATAGGTATACCTGTAATGTTAATAGAGTGGAGTATAGGACGTTATGGTGGTGCACATGGCCATGGTACTATAGGACCAATGATTTATTTACAAGCTAAAAAAGCAATAAAACCAAAACAAGCACTTATAGTAGGGGCTCTTGCTGGAGCTATAGCATTTGGAGTTACTTTATTAGTTAACTCGTATTATATTCACATAATTGGTTGGTCGTTAGGATATGCAGTTCAATCATTAATAGGAGGATATTCACAAATTGATGGTGGTACATTTTTTGTTAATTATGTTACTGATCCTAAAATGCTAATATTCTGGGTAGTATCTATGTTATTACTTGCATTAGCAGTTATGAAAGGGATATCGGAAGGTATAGAGGCTTGGGCAAAAGTAATGATGCCAACTATATATGTATGTGGTGTTGTACTAGCAATAAGAGCTTTAACATTAGGTGCTCCAGTTAATCCTGATTGGTCAGCAATGAACGGTTTAAATTTCATATGGAATCCTGATTTAAGTAAATTGACATCTTCTTCTGTGGTAACTGCAACAGGACAAATATTCTTTACGTTATCTTTAGGTATGGGGATCATTTGTAATTATGCATCTTATTTACAATCAGATGAGGATATTATAGCAGCTTCAGTTGCTACAGTTTCTTTAAATGAATTTGCGGAAGTAATACTTGCTGGTACTTCTGTTATACCTATATCTTATGCATTTCTTGGACCGGAAGGTATAAAAGGCAGTATAGGTCTTGCATTTATGGCTTTACCAAATGTATTCAACACTATGACAGGTGGAGGAATATTCGGAGCAGTATGGTTCTTCTTATTATTCTTTGCTGGATTTACTTCAGCTATAGCAATGTACAATTATTTAGTTACATTATTACAAGAAGATTTAGGAATAGAAAGAAAAAAAGGTTCTTGGCTAATATTCGTAGCATATTTAATCGTTGGGGCACCAATAGCTTTAGAATCAATTATGACGGGTACGGCAAACTTATTTTACTTTACAGAGGTAGATAACTGGATAGGTAACTATTTATTAATCGTTCTAGGATTAATAGAAGTTATAGTTGTTGCTTGGTTAGTCAAAGATCCAGCATTAGATGAAATGAATAAAGGTGGTTTATGGAAAGTTCCAAAATGGTTCTTTAAGTTATTCCATCAATTCTTAACACCAGTATCTATAATAGTATTTTTAGCTATATTTACTAAGGATTATGCCGTAGCTGGTAATTTTAAGTTAATACCGTCTTATATGGCAGGGATGGAACAATATGTTGTATGGGTAAATCTTGCAAGAGCAGTTGTTGTATGTATATTATTTGCAGGATTTATCCAAACATATAGATCTATTAAATCCAAATATACTTCTGAAATAAATAGTAATACAGCAGAAAGTAAATAACGATTTTAATCTTTTAGAGATTAAGGTTAAAGGGTGGTGAATATAATGACAGGTGTTGCATGGGTTTTTATGTTGATAGTATGGGGTGTTATATTAGGTAGTACAGGGTTATCATTAAGTAAAATAGTAAATCATAAATAATGGAAAAATAAATTTAATTAGAAGGGCCCTACAAATTTTGTAGGGTTCTTTATATAAATACTGATTAAATAACAAATAAGAAAATAAAAACATTATTATTAAGTTTATAGAAAGTAATGTATTAATATAGTACCATAATTATAAGGAGGGGTGAGTATGAGTACAGGATTAGTAGTTATGACAATAAATCAATTAATCACTGAAACAAAAAGACTTAAAGGAATTAAAGACAGAAAAAAACAAAAATATTTATTAGATTTAGAAAATTTAAAAGTAGAATATCAACGAATTGAAGTACCTGAGTATTTTAATAAACAATATAGTCAACTTAATGGAAAAGGGAAAGAGCTAATTAAAGATATGAAGATGGGAAGAGATATATCTGCAGTAGAAAATGATTTGCCAATTTATATAAGATATCTAAAAGCCTCTTTGAGAGATTTTAAAGGTGAAACAAATGTATTGAAGAGATACCTTTTAACATTTTATCTAACTGCTGCATTATTTTTAGCTCTAACACCTCAATTTTATGGGTATATGTTACCATTATTATTTTTAGTACCTATAGTACTGGGAGTTAAAGGTAGTAAGAAAAGATCTATAAATGGCTTTTATATGAGTATGAGTATAATACCTATGGGATTTATGACTGGTATTACATGGGTAAGATATGGATATCAAGCTATGCAAAATTTCAGTTATTACGCTCAACAAATTGTAAGTACAGGTTTATCTCAGGGTCTAGCAGAAAAATTAATATATATAGGCTCTATAGGTGGGGTAATATTAATATTATTTTCATGTACACAATTTTATTTAGGATTAAAAAATAGAGATTTATTTATTTAAGGACTTTAATAGTCCTTATTTTTTTGATAAAATAAGTCTTTGAAGTCTAAATATTATTGTTCGGAGGAAAGCCTATGTTATCAAAAGATAAAATGTACGTTGTAGATATAGTTGATATAGGTCAAGGTGGAGTTGGAATTGGTAAGTTCGAAGGATTTACAGTATTTGTAGATGGCGGACTAATAGAAGATAAGATAAAAGTTAAAATAACTAAATCAAAAAAGAATTATGCAGTTGGAGATATAGTAGAAATAATAGAATCATCACCATTTAGAGTAGAAAGAAAATGTAGTAAAGAGCTTAAAGAATGTGGTGGATGCCAAATTCAAGAATTGGATTATAAAGAACAACTTAAAATAAAAACTAATGAGGTAAAACAAGTTATCAGTAGAATTGGAAAACTTGATGATGTAGTTATTCATGATGCCTTAGGAATGGAAGATCCTTTTAGATATAGAAATAAAGCTCAATTTCCTATTCAAAAAGTAGATGGTGTTCCTGTTATTGGTTTCTATAAAAAGAAAAGCCATGATATTATACCGACAGACCAATGTATTATACAACATGATGTAAATGATAAAATAATAAAAATAATCAAGACATATATAAGAGCATATAAAGTTAGTGTATATGATGAAAAAACTCACACAGGAGTTCTTAGACATTTAGTAACGAAAGTAGGATTTACTACTAAAGAGGTTATGGTTGTATTAGTTGCTAACGGAAGAAAATTGCCATATTTAAATGAATTAGCATCTGTTTTAAAAGAGAATATACCTGGATTTAAAACACTTGTAGTTAATGTTAATAGAGAAAAAACTAATGTTATTTTAGGGCAGGAAAATAGAATAATCTATGGAGATGGCAAAATTAATGATAATATAGGGGATTTAGTATTTGAAATATCACCATTATCATTTTTCCAAGTGAATCCTGTTCAAACTGAAGTTTTATATAATAAAGCTTTAGAGTATGCTAATTTAGGTGAAAATGATACAGTATTTGATATATATTGTGGAATCGGAACTATATCACTATTCTTGGCGCAAAAAGCTAAGAAGGTGTATGGAATAGAAATTGTTGAAGAGGCAATTAAAGATGCAAAGAGAAATGCTGAAATAAATAAATTAGATAACGTTGAATTTTATGTAGGGAAAGCAGAAGAGGTTGTTCCTAAAATGTATAAGCAAGGTAAAAGAGCTAATGTAGTTGTAGTTGACCCTCCAAGAAAAGGGTGTGATGAAAAAGTTCTAGATACTATAGTATCTATGCAACCAGATAGAGTAGTATATGTATCTTGTAATCCATCAACTTTAGCAAGAGATTTAAATTACTTGAATGAAAAAGGATACAAGTGTAAAGAAGTACAACCAGTAGATATGTTCCCTCATAGTGTTCATATTGAAAATGTTGCTCTTATTGTAAAGGAATAATAGAAATATAAAAAAGTAGAGATTTAACCTCTCTACTTTTTTTGTTAAATACATATTATTATATATATTTTAAGACTATTTTTATTTTATAACTTTATAGTTCGATATCTATAGAATCACCATTTTCACTAGCATATTTATAAATTGATTCAGCAGCACATAAATCAAATAAACCTATACCAACTGATTTAAATACAGTTGTTGATTTTAATAAATTATCATTTAATTTTTCGTAATTAATAACTTTTCCTAATGTTTGTATATCTTCTTTTTTTATTATTCCTTCTTTAATTGGGATACCTAAATCACCACTTTCCTCTATAGCAAATAAAGTATCTGTATAGATATAATCTGCGGCTTCCATTACCCCATTTGGAAGTTCTTTATTTTCTGGTTGATATGTTCCTATTGCAACTATATGTTTCCCTTTGTATAATTCTGGATTATCAGGAATGACCGGTGTAGATGATGTAGTTGCACAAATTATAATATCGCTTGATTTAACAGCATCTTCGCTAGATTTAGATTTATAAAATTTAATATCAGGAAGTAAAGAGCTTAATTTTTCTATAAATGTATCAACCTTAGATTCAGTTCTACTATAAACATATACCTTTTTAATAGGCCTAACAGAGCAAGTAGCTAGTACCTGAAATAATGATTGGACACCTGCACCTATAATTGCCAAAGATGAGGCATCTTTTTTAGCTAAATATTTAGAAGAAACACCACCCACACATCCTGTTCTAAGAGCTGTTAAATATGTTCCGTTTAATAATGCTAGTGGTTTTCCAGTTTTCATATCATTTAATAAAATTACGCCTTGAGTTACTGGTTCATTAATTTCGCTATTTTTAGGATAAACAGTGATTAACTTGGTAGAAAAATAATCATCTATAAAACAAGGCATTAAAAGAAAAGGGTTTTTATCGCTACCTAGGTGAATTCTATCTGGTTGTAGAAAGTTTCCAGATTCTTGAATTAAAAGAGCATCTTCTATTGATTTTAATACAGTGTTTACATTAATATTCTTTTCCATGTATTTTTCGTTTATTATTAGCATATTTTTTATTCCCCCTATAATATGTACTTTGCTTTAATTATAATTCTTAATAAATAGAATGTAAAATTTAATTTATAGTAGTTCCTAGTGATATATTTGGTATAAATATTAAATATGCATAATATGATATACTATATAGTAACAATGGGAACATATAATACATACTATATTGTAAAACTACGAAATAAGTACTATAATTAATGGTGAATAATGTGTATCATAATCGTAGGTTAAATAAAATTGGGGAGGGTAATAGGTATGTGTGAACTAGGAACATTAGAAAAATGTAATGAGGAAGTTCAAGTATGCAAAAAATGTGGAGAAATTAATTATGATGGAGTTAATTTTTGTCAACATTGTGGAGATATGTTAGTTGATTTGACTTATGTATTTTGTAATATTTGTGGTACAAAAAATTTTACAGCTAATAAATACTGTGACGAATGTAATATAAAACTATAAATTAATAATATTTTAAATAAAAGGTTATAGATATATAATAGGCTTATTTTTAAGCCTATTTTTTTATATTAAGGAATTTATAATTTATTTACTACTTGATAAGTTTAGACGGAGCAAAATAGTGGAGGGCATGTATCTTGATCCATGTGTGAGGATATGAAATGAAGTTTATACGTAATGGTTTAAAAAATTTTTTGTTTAATATTTATCTATAAATTTTAATGAGAATGTTTTCTTAATATGTTTTTGGGTAAATATATATCAAAAGCGAATGTTATTTAATTAACAAAGTGGAGTAATAAAAACATAATGAGTTTTTTAATAATTAAAAAATATTAAGGAGGTTTGGTATTATGGATTTTTTAGAATTAAAGAAGAATTTTTATTGGACGGGAGTATTAGATAAAGATTTAAGAGTTTTTGATATTATAATGGAAACTGAGTTTGGAACAACTTATAATTCATATGTTCTTAAAACAAAAGATAAGGTTGTTTTATTTGAGACTGCTAAAGCAAAGTTTTTTGATTCTTATTTAGAAAGCTTAGAAAAAATAGTAGATATTAAGAAGATTGACTATATTGTTGTGAGTCATACAGAGCCAGATCATGCTGGTAGTATAGAAAAACTAATTGAGATAAATCCAAATATAAAAATAGTTGCTACAACAGTAGCTATTAATTTCTTAAAGGATATTATTAATCATGATTTTTATAGCTTAGCTGTAAAAGATAAGAGCACCTTAGAATTAGGAGAGAAAACTTTAAGATTTATTTCGGTACCTAATCTACATTGGCCAGATACTATGTACACATATATAGAGGAAGATGATATATTAGTAACTTGTGATTCTTTTGGTTCGCATTATTGTTGTGATGATATTTTATTAAGCAAAGTAACTGATAATGAAGGATATATGAGAGCTACTAAATATTATTTTGATAATATAATAGGACCATTTAAGTCTCATATGTTAAGTGCATTAGATAAAATTAAAGACTTAAAAATAGATTTAATATGTACAGGTCATGGACCTGTTATTGATTGTAGAATAGATGAAATAATAGATATTTATAAGAAGTGGTGTACAGTTGTGAATCCAAACTCAAGAAAAACTGTAATAATACCATATGTTAGCGCTTACGGGTACACTAAAGAATTAGCACTAGAAATTGAAAAAGGGATCAAAGATAGTGGAGATATAGATGTTAGAATTTATGATATGGTAGAAAGTGATACAGGCAAAGTATTAGAAGAATTAGGATTTGCAGATGGTATTTTATTCGGAACACCAACTATTGTAGGAGAAGCATTAAAACCGATTTGGGACCTAACTACTTCTATATTTGCTGGAACTCATGGTGGAAAATTAGCTAGTGCTTTTGGTAGTTATGGATGGAGTGGAGAAGGAGTCCCTCATATACTTGAAAGATTGAAACAATTGAAAATGAAGGTTATTGAGGGATTTAGAGTGAAATTTAAACCAGGGAAAAAAGATATGAAGGATGCATATGAGTATGTATATAACTTTGGGTGTGTATTATTAGATAAAGAAAATCCAAAGAAAAAGCCTAAAAATGCTAATTTAGTAAAATGCGTAGTATGCGGAGAAGTTTTTGATTCAAGCTTAGATATATGTCCAGTATGTGGTGTTGGTAAAGAAAATTTTGTACCTGTTTATGAAGATGAAGTTAAATTCTCTAAAAATACAGAAGAGATATTCTTAATATTAGGTAATGGTGTAGCAGGATTAAGTGCTGCAAAAGCAATAAGAGAAAGAAATAAAACTTGTAGTATAGTTATGGTGACAAATGAAAATGCATTAAGTTACAATAGACCTATGTTAACTAAAAGTATGATAGCTAAATTTGATGCAAGTCAAATTGCTATACATGATGAACAATGGTATAAAGAAAATAACATTATAAATATACTTAATAAAAATATACTTGAAATTAATACACAAGAAAAAATAGTAAAATTAGAAGAAAATATAAATCTCAAATATGATAAATGTATTTATGCACTAGGTTCAGAATCATTTATACCTCCTATTCCAGGTTATGAAAAAGAGGGAGTAATAGCAATAAGAAGAATATCTGATACAGATAAAATAAATGATTTTCTTCCGAATGTTAAAAATGCCATAGTGATTGGTGGAGGAGTATTAGGACTAGAAGCAGCTTGGGAATTACGTAAAGCAAAATGTAATGTCACAGTGTTAGAACTTGCTCCAAGTCTTATGTCTCGTCAATTAGATGAGAAATCAGGAAAATTCTTAGAAGAAATAATAAAAGAATCAGGACTTGATTTAAGATTAAATGTAAAAATAGATAATATAGAAGGTGAAGGTTTAGTTACAGGAATCAAGCTTGAAGATGGAGAAGTAATACCTGCAGATTTGATCGTTATGTCATGTGGTGTTAGACCTAATGTAAAATTGGCAACGGATAGCGGTATAGAAGTTAATAAATCTGTAGTAGTTAATGAAAAAATGGAAACTAGTAAGTTAGATATATATGCATGTGGAGATTGTGCTGAATTTAATAATATAAATTATGGAATATGGCCTCAAGCAATTGAGATGGGTAAAGTTGCAGGTGCAAATGCAGCTGGAGATTCCTTAACATATGAAACGGTAAGTGCAGGCCTAACTTTTAGTGGGATGGACACATCATTATTTGCTATTGGTGATAATGGAAAAGATCCAAATAAAAAATATAAGACAGTAGAGTTTGCAGATGAACAAAAACAAACTTATGAAAAATACTATTTTGTAAATAATCGTTTATGCGGAGTTATTTTAATCGGGGATACTAGCAACTTAGTTGAAATGACAATGGCCTACGAAGAAAAAAGACCTTTTAAAAAAATATTTAAAATTTAATATGTAAAAATAAAGAGAAAACCTCTAGAGATTTAATCCTAGAGGTTTTTATGAATTTTAAACAAAGTATAAAAGAAGGTTAGGTAGTAATATAATATGAAATAAATAAAATATTGTTACAATAAAGTTAAATGTAAGATAATAAGATTGGTATGATGTATAATCTATTGAGAAATAAAAATTTGTAAATTTAAAATAAATAAGAGGATTAAATATGTTAGATTTTAAGGGAGCTATATTTGATTTAGATGGAACATTAATTGATTCGATGAAAATATGGGAAAAGATTGATATGGATTTTTTAAACAAAAGAAATATAAAAATGCCTGCTGATTATATCGAAATGATTAATTCTATGAGTTTTGATAAAGTTGCTAAATATACAATAGATAGATTTGGTTTAAATGAGAAAGAAGAAGACATAATAAAAGAATGGCATGAGATGGCTGTTTATGAGTATACCAATAACATTAAGTTAAAGCCATATGTTAAAGAATATCTTCATAAATTAAAACATAACAATATAAAAATAGGATTAGCCACAACATCACCTAAATATTTGTACGAACCAGTACTAAAAAATAATAATATCTATGAATTATTTGATGAACTTGTATCCTTAGAGGATGTAACTAGAGATAAGAACTACCCAGACATATATCTTTTAACATCTGAAAAACTAGGTGTTAACCCAAATGATTGTGTAGGGTTTGAAGATATTTTAATAGGTATCAATACCATGAAAAAAATAAATATAAAATGTATAGGAGTTTATGATGAAAGTTCATTATATGAAATAGATAAAATAAAAGATAGTTGTGATATATTTATACATAGTTTTAAAGAACTGTTGTGATTAATTTATTTGTAATATTTATAGAATAGTTAGTTATACGAGGAAAATTGAATTTTTATAGTTCTTATTAAGAGTATACTAACACTCACATGACAATAATGTAATAAAATCTTAATATTAAAGAGTTATAATTATGTTGTATACTTATAATAGAAAATAAATAGAAAAAATTAGGAGATAACTATGAATAATAAAAATAAAAAAACTTTTTTAAGATACCTGTTTTTAGTATCCTTAATGGTAATTACAGTCTACCTAGTTTTAAAAAGTTTAGATATAAGCATGTTATCTAGTGTTATAAAAATGGTTCAAAAAGAATTTTTAATCGTAGGTGGGCTAGCAATATTATTTTACATTATTATTGAGGGTATAATATTACAAATGATTATAAATGCACAATATAAATTAAAATCATCATTTATTGGGTATAAATTAGCTATAATGGGATTTTACTATAATTTAGTAACACCATTTGCGTCTGGTAGCCAGCCAATTCAAATATATGTATTAAATAAATATAAAGTGCCATTGAGTAAAGCAAGTGGTATTATTACAAATAAAACTATATTATATCAAGTAGTAATAACAATTTATTGCACAATATTTATTATTAGTAATGCGAATAAATTAAACTATGATTTAAATAGTATAATGCCTTTAGTTATGTTGGGGTTATTTGTAAACTTATTCACATTTATAGTTGGATTTTTAGCAATTATAAATACAGAAAAAGTTAAAAGTATAAGTTATAAGATAGTAGATTATTTAATAAGATTTAAAATTTTTAAGTTTTTAAGTGATAAAAAGACTGATATAGATGCGTTTATTGAGGAATATACGGAATCAATAAAGTTTTTTATGAAAAATAAGAAATTACTTATAAGTACTGTGATATTAACAGTTATTCAAATATCATGCTATTTTAGTATTTCCTTCTGGATATATAAGGCATTTAATTTGAATGGACACAGTTTTATTTATTTACTTACTCTTCAAGTTTACTTATATATGGCTATATCACCAGTACCAACACCAGGTAATATAGGAGCGAATGAATTAGCATTCTTTACTATATTTAAACGTGTGTTCCCACAAACATTACTTGGATATGCAGTATTTTTATATGGTGGGTTTATGTATTATTCAATTTTAATACTTTGTGGGATATTCACCATATTTGCGCATTATAATATGAATAAAAAGCATAAAAAAGACTCAAAAAATATTGAAGTTATATAACGAGGAGGAAATATGTCATTTGAAAAATTAAATCAAAGTGAATTCAATAATATACATGAAAGAAGTTGTATGATAATTGTTAATGTAAATAAAAAAGAAGCTAATATGATGAAAAATATAGGTCGATTAGTAGGGATAAAAGATTGTATATTTTTAGATTCTACGAACGGTAAAACAACAATAGAAGATATATTAAATAATAAAGTATCTGATGACAACGAGGAAAAATGGACAAATAAAGCTGTAATATTTAATAACATAAATCAAACTAAAATAAGTGGATTTTTAGATAGCTTAAAGAAAATGAAAATAGCAAGACCGTTAAGTGCTGTAGTAACTGAAACTACTATAGATTGGACACTTAATAAATTAGTTTATAACTTAATACAAGAAAGAAATGCTTTAAAATCAGGTCAAACTGTTCAACATTAAAATTATGGTAACATAATAGATGATAAAATGGACAAAATAAATACAACAGATAGATGTAAATTTATTATATAAGTATATATCTATTTGTTCATATAGATTAATCCTTCAAAAATTTTTGAAGGATTTTTTTTATTATATATCAAATTTATTCATATATAATTTATATGCAAAATTATACTTTAGAGAATGGGGGATTGATTATTATTAAAGTATTATTTACATTAAAATTTCAAGAAGAAGAATATGATAGAATTAGAGATTTAGGTTATGAGGTTATATTCAATAGTGAAGGAAAAAAATCAACACTAGATAAAATGACACAAGAAGAGTTGGATTCTATTGATGTGTTAGTTACTTATAATTCTTTTAATAAATTAGATATTTCTAAAATGAAAAATTTAAAATTTATACAATTAGGAAGTACAGGTTTTGATCAAGTGCCAAAAGACAAAATAATCAATAGGAATATAATATTAAGTAATAACAAAGGTGGATATAGTATTCCTATGGCTGAATGGATAATATTAAATATTTTGCAAATATACAAAAATACAAAACAATTTTATCTTAATCAAAGTAATAAAATATGGCAACAAGATAGCACAATATTAGATGTATATGGAAAAAGAATAGGATTTTTAGGTACAGGTACTATTGCAATGGAAGCAGCAAAAAGATTAAAATCTTTTGGTGTAGAGATATGGGGATGTAATACTGATGGAAGAGACTTAAAGTATTTTGATAAATGTGTATCTAAAGACAGTATGAATGATATTTTTAAAGAATGTGATATAGTTGTTAGTACTATGCCTGCAACAAAGGAAACTGAAAAAATTATAAACAAAGAAAAATTTGAACTGATGAAAAATAACTCGGTTTTTATAAATGTAGGTAGGGGTAAGATTGTAGATGAACAAGATTTAATTGATTATGCATCAAAATTCAAGGGAATAGCTTTAGATGTATTTGAAGAGGAACCTTTATCTCAGGATAGTCCATTATGGGATATGAAGAATGTTATAATTACGCCTCATAATTCTTGGGTATCACAACAAAACTCATTAAGGAGTTTTAATTTATTCTATAATAATTTAAAAAAATTTATAGATAATAAAGAGCCAATCAATATTGTTGAAATAAAAAAAGGATACTAAGTATTACAAGCTAAAATAAGATAACTTATTTTGAAATTGTTGTAATAAATAAAATAATCTAATTAAAGCTATAGGAACTATATTTAAGTTCCTATTTTTTATGGAAAATAGTTGAAAAAATCTTCCTTTAAATAGAATTTATAGAGTAGTACTTGATTTTATAAGTTAATATACTATTTTTTGATACATATTAAAAATGTATTATTCGTAACATTAGTTACGGATAAGAAATAATTTCCGTAATATAATCAATTTATAAATAAAAAATAAAATTTTTAGAATACAGGTTAATTATTATATTGGAGGAATAAAAATGGAAAATAAAATGTTTTGTTTTCAATGTCAAGAAACAGCTGGATGCAGCGGATGTACAAAGTTTGGTGTATGTGGAAAATCACC
>NZ_JAGHFM010000200.1 GCF_017888745.1 Terrisporobacter sp.
ATATATATGGCTTCTTTATTTTTTATATTTTAAGGGATTATAAATTATCTGAATTGTGGATAATTTACAATCTCAACTGATAAATTTGAACAACGGAAGAAGTCGTTGGCGACATTAACAAGGTGAATTTTTTATATTAAATCTATTGATATTAATTTATTAGTATTGATAGATTTTTTATATTTTATTAAAATTATTATATATTACTGTATAATTAATAAGGAGATTTATTTATGAATTTTGTAAAAACTTCTTTTATCCCCGAAAATAAAATTTTAATCGCTTTGGTTGATAAAAGAATTACTATAGATATGAAAAATAAATTAAATAATTTAAATATAAATATAATAGAAAGTTCACCTTGTATAGAAACCTACGATGCAATAAGCTGTCACCCAGATGTTACTTTACTTAAAATAAATGATAATAATATTATAGTTGCTCCTAATGTTTATGATTATTATAGTGAAAAATTAGTTCCTCTTGGTTTTAATATAATAAAAGGAAATTCTTTTATTAAAAATAAATACCCTTATAATATAGGATATAATGTTGCTATCTTTGGAAAATATGCAATACACAATTTTAAATATACAGATAAAAAGATCTTAGAATTTTTAGATAAAAATAATTTCATAAAAATTAATGTTAAACAAGGTTATTGTAAATGTTCTATATGTATAGTAGATGAAAGTTCAATAATTACCTCTGATGAAGGAATTTATAAAGAAGTAATGAAGCATGATATTGACTGTCTTTTAATTGAAAAAGGACATATAGACTTATTTGATTTAAACTATGGATTTATTGGTGGATGTAGTGGACTTATATCTAAAGATGATTTAATGTTCTTTGGTGATATTTCTAAACATCCTAATTATAATGAAATCAAAAAATTTATAGAGAGTAAAAATAAAAACATTATATCTTTAAGCACTGAAAAACTTCTTGATTTAGGTTCTTTGATACCGTTGATTTAAAATCTTAAATTTTATTATATAAAATCATATAAATTTAAAAAGGTTACTTTAAAGCTGATGACTTTAAGTAACCTTTTATAGACTTTCCATTTTTAATATAACTATATAATTAATTTTATCTAATTAATTTTCTAACAATTGCACCTGTTCCTATTCCAACTGTTATTGCACCTAATATCATTTCTAAATTTGATATCAAAAGAGATAATTTAACAGGCTCACAACTATACCCACCTACTCCTAAGAATATTCCAGAGCTTAACGCTAAGGATTCATTATAATCTTCAATAAATTCTATAATGTTAAAATGCTTTAACTTATCTAGATTATAAACAACGAAATGATTATCTATATCTACACCAACAAATAAATATATTAGTCCAAATGATAATATTAAAATTATTCCTGTGATTAAGGCATTAAATGGTCTTTCACCATAACCACAAAATGCCCAATTTAAAAATGACGAAATTTTAGGTAAAGGATCTAAAGTTTTGAATTCAATTTTTTTACACAAATAATAATATTCACCAAAGTTATTATCTAAAGTATTTTGTTTAAATTCATCAGCTATATTTTGATATACCAAGTAAATACCTTCGTATTCAGATTTATCTTTTTTTCTTTCCACTAACTTATCAAAATAAGTTTTTTCGTCCAACTTACTTATGTACTTATCATCAAACTCAAAGTCTAAAATATAACATTTATATGTCTTAAGACCAGATAAATTACAATCTGATATTTTAATTTTATTTAATTCACACTTATTAAAAATTGTACTTTTTAGCATAGATACTTCAAAATAAGTATTTTTAACTAAACAATTTTCAAATATTGCATAAGATAATTCTGAATTTCTAAATTCGCAATAAAGCTCACAATCATAAAACTCACAAGAATAATTAACTTCATTATTTAAAGAAGGGGATTTTATATCATTATCCATTACAAATATGCAATTTTCAAATATTACTCCTCCTGCATCAAACTTACATCCTTCAAATTTGCAACCTATTATTCTGCAATTAATAAATTTAACATTAGAAAATGTACAATCAATAAATCTCGAACAAACAATATCTATATTTGATATATTATGAAATTCTTGTTCATCTAATATACCTTTTTTGCCTATAAATTCACCTTGTATTTTATCATAGCTATATTTATGATCTGGTACATAATTTGTCATATTTTCTTTATGTTTAATAATATAATTATAGATTTTCTCATTATTTTTCTTTCTTTTATCTAATTGAATTTTTAACTTATAATTTTCTTCCTTAAAATTTACATATGCCATAATAATACACCTCTCTCATATAGCATATTATTTACAAAAAAAAGACTTAAATACATAGTATTTAAGTCTTTTTTATAATATATTAACCTTCTAATATTTCATCTTCTTCCACTTCTACACTCTTACCAAGTAGCTGTATTCCTATAAACATTGCTATAAATGATAATGGTAATACTAAATAAATAGGTAATCCAAATCCAACTGGTATATATCCAAATAATATAGTTATTACTCCCACAAAAATAGAATAAGGCATTTGCGTTCTAACATGGTCTATATGATTACACCCAGCTCCCATTGATGATAAAATAGTTGTATCTGATATTGGTGAACAATGGTCTCCAAATATAGCTCCTGTTAAAACCGCACTTGTACTTACTATTACATAAGACATATCAGGATTTATTGAGTAAGCAAGTGGTATTGCTAG
>NZ_JAGHFM010000388.1 GCF_017888745.1 Terrisporobacter sp.
AAAAGGATGGAAAGAAATTGAGTATGAAGTAATGAGAGATGGTAATGGAAACTGTATAACTGTATGTAATATGGAAAATGTTGATCCGGTCGGAGTACATACAGGAGATAGTATAGTTGTTGCACCTAGCCAAACTTTAAGTGATGTAGAATATCAATTATTAAGAAAAGCGTCTATAGATATAATAAATGCTATAGAAGTTAAAGGTGGATGTAATGTACAGATAGCACTTCATCCTCATAGATTAGAGTATGCAATTATAGAAATAAATCCTCGTGTAAGTAGATCATCAGCATTAGCTTCTAAAGCAACTGGTTATCCAATTGCTAAAGTTGCAGTTAAAATAGCATTAGGATATACATTAGATGAAATAGAAAATGCAGTAACTAAGAAAACTAAAGCTTGTTTCGAACCAACATTAGACTATGTTGTTGTTAAAATACCAAAATGGCCTTTTGATAAATTCAAGCAAGCAAATAGAGTATTAGGAACAAAAATGATGGCTACAGGTGAAATAATGAGTATAGGTAGCAACTTTGAAGCTGCTTTATTAAAAGGAATAAGATCTCTTGAAATAGGAAAATACTCTTTAATTCATAAACCATCACAAAAAAGAACAATAGAAGAATTAAAAGAAAGAGTTGTTATGCCTGATGATGAAAGATTATTTGACTTATGTGAAATGATAAGAAGAGGCTACAGCTTAGATATGATAGAAAAAATAACTGGTGTAGATAAATGGTTCTTGCATAAATTTAAATGGATAGTTAATCAAGAAGAAGAACTTAAAACTATGAAAATAGAAGACTTAAACAAAGATTATCTACAACAATTAAAGAAAAAAGGATTCTCTGATAAAGGTATAGCAGACTTAATGAAAATAAGTCCAGAAAAAGTTTATGAACTTAGATCTTTATACAATATAAATCCAGCTTATAAAATGGTTGATACTTGCGGAGGGGAGTTCGATGCATTATCTCCATACTACTATTCAACTTATGAGCAATATGATGAGGTAGTAGTTAGTGATAAGAGAAAAATAATAGTTTTAGGATCTGGTCCAATAAGAATAGGTCAAGGTATAGAGTTTGATTACTGTTCAGTTCACTGTATAAAATCATTAAGAAACATGGGAATAGAGACTATAATAATAAACAATAACCCGGAAACAGTAAGTACAGACTTTGACATATCTGATAAATTATATTTTGAACCACTAACAGAAGAAGAAGTTTTAAATATAATAGAAAAAGAAAATCCAGAAGGTGTTATTTTACAATTTGGTGGTCAAACAGCTATAAAATTAGCTAAGTTCTTAAGTGAGAAAAATATACCTATATTAGGGACTGATTTCGAAGACATAGACGCAGCTGAAGATAGAGAAAAATTTGATGAATTACTTGAAAAACTAGATATAAATAGACCAAAGGGAATAGCTGTATGGTCTGTTGAAGAAGGTATTTCGCACGCTAAAGAAATAGGATATCCAGTACTAGTTAGACCTTCATATGTACTTGGTGGTCAAGGTATGGAAATAACTTATGAAGAACATAAATTAGAATCATACTTAAGAAGTGCTTTTGATAGAGATAGTAAAAATCCTGTACTTATAGATAAATATCTAGTAGGTAGAGAAATAGAAGTAGATGCTATATGTGATGGAGAAGATATATTAATACCAGGTATAATGGAGCATTTAGAAAGAGCTGGAGTTCATTCAGGAGACTCTATAACAATGTATCCAAGTCAAAATATATCTGATGAAATAAAAGATAAAATATTAGATTATACCAAGAAAATAGCTTTAGAGCTTAATGTATTAGGAATGGTAAATATTCAGTTCATAGAATTTAAAGGAGAACTTTACATAATAGAAGTTAATCCAAGAGCTAGTAGAGCAGTTCCATACATAAGTAAAGTAAGTAAAGTGCCAATAGTTGATTTAGCTACAAAATGTATGTTAGGATCTAAATTAAAAGATTTAGGATATGGAACAGGTATATACAAAACTCCAGATTTAATATCTGTTAAAGTTCCTGTGTTCTCAATGTCAAAATTAGCTAGGGTAGATGTAAGCTTAGGACCTGAAATGAAATCTACAGGAGAAGTTTTAGGTGTAGGTGAGACTTTAGAAGAAGCTTTACACAAAGGATTTATAGCAGCAGGAAAGGTTATGTCAGAAGATAGAGGAAC
>NZ_JAGHFM010000389.1 GCF_017888745.1 Terrisporobacter sp.
ACTTATACTTTATAATATAAAAAAATCGATTTTTGGTTACTATTTATGACATTTTTTTAATTAAAAAGCCAGGTATCCGATGCCTGGCTTTTTTCAGTACAATATCTTAATTAAGAAACCGAGAATATAAATAAAATCAAGAATAAAAAAATAAAGGTTTTATAATTGTAATTATTCCCTAAAGTAAGAATTATATTCAAACTAATATTAGACAAGTTTTAAATCATATTCAAAAAGAAGAACAAGATCATGGTGAAAAGATTTATAATTATATGAATCAACATGGTATGTATAACTAATTTATATTTTTATTCTCAGCATTAATGTTGAGGATTTTTTACATATAAGGAGCTTATATTGAGATTGCAACTGTTGAAAACTCCTAGATTAAAGTATTATCAATTAGTTTGAGAAGTTGTAAAAAGTAAGTTTTTAGCAACAGCGTTACCTGAAGTGTTAACAAAATCATTCTCCGACACGTCGCCCAAAGGCAGATTATCAGCGACATGAAGTGGATTGCCCACATAGTGGCTTAAGCAAAACGAATTTTTTATTCGTAAATTAATATTTATTCCATAATTTTTATTGATTATACTTTGTACAATATGTACAATTTTAATAGATATTATAAAAGAAGGTGTTATTATGAAAAAACATATTAGATTTGCAACAATAGACGATACAGAAAAAATATTATCTATATATGAACCATATATTAAGAATACTGCTATCACTTTTGAATATGACATCCCTAGTTTGGATGAATTCTCTACTAGAATAAAAAATATATGCAAAGACTATCCTTATTTAGTTTGTGAAATAGATGGAAAAATTGCAGGATATGCCTATGCAAACAGAGCTATGAGTAGAGCTGCTTTTAATTGGAATGTAGAACTTTCTATATATATTGATACAAACTATAGAGGACAAGGAATAGGTAAATCCCTATACTCTGCTTTACTTAAAATTTTAACTCATCAAAATATAGTAAATGTATATGCACTTGTAGTTACTCCAAATGAGAGTAGTGAAAAACTTCATAAATACTTTGGATTTGAAGAAGTTGGTCTTCATCCTAATACAGGATATAAGTTAGGAAATTGGCATAATTTATCTTATCTTTGTAAAGTTATATCAAACTTTGATAATCCTCCGAAAAAATTTATAAGCATTAATGATTTGGATAAAAACATAGTTGAAAGTATTTTAAATGAATGTATATAGTTTTTTATAGTTAGTAATAAAAGTTTTCTTAAAATAAAAATAGGCTATTAATAGCCTATTTTTTCATGTAACTAAACAAAACTCTATCAAAATTGTTGATATTTATCAATATTCTTAACCCAATCACTTATGCAGTATTGAAGATGATTTATTAAATTAAATCAAAATTTACTACCCTTTCATATTATTCAACATAAATTTATCTAAATTTGTAAATCCTATATAAAAATGACTTAATTATTATAAACTGGGAGTATAATATGTATTATAAAGAACTAATATTAACCTTGCTGAATATAAATGGAATTGGACGAAAAACAATAAATAATTTATTAAAAGAAAACCTTCCAAAAACACTTGAATGTCATAATATTTTATCTTTCATAAATAAAATAAATAAATTTTCTTTTCTAAAAATAGAAGATATTATTCAATCACAAACTAAAGCAAAAAGTATTATTTCATATTGTAACAAAAATAAAATAGGCATAATTACTATTTTAGATAAAAACTTTCCAAATAAGCTCAAAATAATAGATGATAACCCCGTGCTCCTTTTTTACAAAGGAAATATCAATTGTCTAAATTATACCAAATCCATTGCTATAGTTGGATCTCGATTCCCTAGCATTTATGGAAAAGAATACGCAAATCATATTAGTAGATATTTTTTAGATAAAAATTTTATAATAGTTAGTGGACTAGCTTGTGGATGTGATACTTATGCTCATAAAATATGTACTAGTAGTAACAAAAGAACTATAGCAGTGCTACCTTGTGGAATTAATCACATTTATCCAAAATCCAACATAAATTTATCTAAAGAAATAATTTTAAATGATGGGTGCTTAGTAAGTGAATACTTTCCCAATCAACCACCTTTGAAATATCAATTCATTGAAAGAGATAGGTTACAAAGTGCTCTTTCCATAGGAATAGTTATAATCGAGTGTTCTATAAATAGTGGAACTATGCATACTGTTTACTTTGGCAAAAAACAAAATAAATTAATAAGTTGCTGTATACCCAATAAAAATATAAGTATTGATAAAATTAGTGGCAATAAAAAAATATTAGAAGATAAAAATATAATTCCTATTTATAATTATGATTCTTTAA
>NZ_JAGHFM010000201.1 GCF_017888745.1 Terrisporobacter sp.
ATCTATATATATATTTATGATTTTTATTTCTAATTGTTATTTAATAACAAAAAAAGAAAGCAGATTGCTTTCTTTATTTTTCCTCATAATCAGAAGGTTCTTCTAAAGATATTTGCCCTATTTTACCCTCTCTAAACTCGTTTAATACAGTTAGAGCAATTCTAGTATAATCCAGTTCTTGTCTTCCTAAAATAAATCCTCTTTTTCTTCCTATCATTTCCATAGTTTCTAAAGGAGTTTCTCCTAGTTCCTGTAATTTATACCTAGCTTTTAATTTCTCTGGTTCAATTTCCATAAGTTTTTCTATAAGTTTTAGACCTAAAGTATCAATAACTAATATCTCATCTTTTATAGCCCTACTAAATGCTAAGTTTAAAGCTACTTCTTGATCTTCAAATTTAGGCCAAAGTATACCTGGTGTATCTAGTAACTCTAAGTTACCTTTAAGTCTAACCCATTGCTTACTCTTAGTAACACCTGGTTTATCTCCAGTTTGAGCACTTTTTCTTCCTGTAAGTTTGTTTATAAGCGTTGATTTACCTACATTTGGAACGCCAACTATCATAACTCTTATCGCTCTTTCCATTCTTCCCTTAGCTTTAAGGCTGTCCATCATATCCTTAGTAACATTCTTACATTCTTCTATTATTTTATTAACACCACTACCTTTTGTAGTAGCCACAGGTATTGCTTTTATTCCTTGTTTAGCATAGTAGTTAACCCATTTCTTTAAGTTAGATGGATTCGCTAAATCACTTTTATTTAATACAACAACTCTTGGCTTATCTCCAACTATTGTGTTTATTTGAGGGTTTTTACTTGAGTAAGGTATTCTAGCATCTAATAACTCAATTACAACATCTACAAGTTTTAAGTTATTTTGTACTAGCTCCTTTGTTTTTTTCATATGTCCTGGATACCAGTTGATATGTAAGTTGTCATCTTTTAAATAATCATCATAATCACTTCTTCTATAATCTCTTGCCATATTATCACTTCCTTACTTTATTATAAGTACTAATTTATTCTATCCTAGTATATAGGATTACATTTTTTATTATATCTATACTGACATGCTATTTTACTTTATAAAGATTGAAAAAAAGGAAATCCCATTAGAGATTTCCTTAAAAATTAACTTTTAAAAGTTATTATTTATTTCTAGCTTCTTTTATTTTAGCAGCTTTACCAGTTCTAGTTCTTAAGTAATTGATTTTAGCTCTTCTTACTTTACCTTTTCTAGTAACTTCTATTTTTTCTATTTTTGGAGAGTGAACTGGGAAAGTTCTTTCTACACCAACATTGAAAGATATTTTTCTAACAGTGAAAGTTTCTCTAGCTCCTCCACCTTGTCTCTTCATTACTACACCTTCAAATACTTGAACTCTTTCTCTTTTTCCTTCAACTATTTTAACGTGTACTCTTACAGTGTCCCCAGGTCCAAAATTAGGAACTTCGTTTTTTAATTGTTCTTGTTCTAATGATTTTATTAATTCGTTCATTTCTTCCTCCTAAGTATCATAGACGCTCTTAATTACTGACCAATGTAAGCAGAGGAACGCCCGTATTTTTCAACAGTCTTAATTATACTATAATTATTTACTTCTTACAAGACTTTTTATACAAATCAGGTCTTCTTTCTTTAGTAATTTTTATAGATTCTTCAAGACGCCATTTTTCTATTTTTTGATGATTTCCAGATAGTAAAACATCTGGTACAGAAATACCCATAAACTCTCTTGGTCTAGTATAATGTGGATATTCTAATAAGTTATCTTTGAAACTTTCTTCTTCAAATGATTCATTTTGACTTAATACTCCAGGTATTAATCTAGATATGGAATCAATCATAATCAGAGCAGGAAGTTCCCCTCCTGTTAAAACATAATCTCCTATAGATACCTCATCCGTTACTATTAAGTCAATTACTCTTTGATCTATACCCTCATAATGACCACATAATAATATTATATCTTCACTCAAAGATAAGTCACTTGCTATCTCTTGCTTATATACTTGTCCCTTTGGTGTTAAATATACCACCCTTGGACTTTCTATATTATGAGTTTCAACAATATATTTATATGTGTCATAGATAGGCTGAGGAGTCATAAGCATACCTGCTCCCCCACCGAAAGGATAGTCATCTACTTTTTTATGCTTATTTGCTGAAAAATCCCTAATATTATATACATGTACTTCTATTAATTCTTTTTCAATTGCTCTTTTCATGATACTTTCACTCATATAAGAGTTAAAAATCTCAGGAAAAAGAGTCATAATGTGAAATCTCATCTTATCACCTAATCTAACATTCCTTTTATAGGATCTATTATCATTTTATTTTCTTTAATATTTATTTCAGGAACAAATTTAATTAATGATGGTATAAGATACTCTTTATCATTATCACCTTTTACAACATAAACATCATTTGCAGAGTATTGTAATACATCTTTTAATACTCCAACCTTTTTACCGTCTACTGTAAATACATCTATTCCTATTAAGTCTGCTATGAAAAATTCATCTTCATCAAGGTCTACACTATCTTCTCTAGATATATAAATATTTTTAGATTTTATCTTTTCTGCAAGCTCTATAGTATCTATATCTTTTATTTTCATTATAACCATTTTGCCCTTATATCTTACTCTTTCCACTTCAAATTCTTTATTGAAGTTTTTATCTAGATAAAAGCTTTCTAACTGGTCAAATCTATGTATATCGTCTACATAAGGATATACTCTCACTTCACCTCTTAGACCTTGAGTATTTACTATTTGACCTATTCTAAAATGAGTTAATTTATCTTGCATAGTCTCACCTTCTTTGATTTCTTCTTAAAATTTCATTAAATATATTTTTAGAATTAAATATTTATCTTGTTTTTAGTCTTAAAATATTGTTTTATATTTGTTAAATATTTAATGTTGTTATTTATAAATTAATGTAATTTTCTATTATATATTATTAATATTTTTGTTATTATAAACAAAAAGGATTAGGCATATACCTAACCCTTCTATAATATTTCAAGAGAAACCTTGATATTTTCTTTATTTCCAGCAGATTTTAACACAGATCTTATAGCTTTAGCTATTCTTCCCTGCTTTCCGATAACCTTGCCCACATCATCTTGAGAAACTTTAAGCTTTAAGATAACTTCATCTTTAACTACAGTTTCTTCAACTGTCACTTCGTCAGGATTATCTACTAGAGCTTTGACAATATGCATAACTAGCTCTTTCATATTTTCATCTCCTAAAAATTCTCCTAACCTGGAGATAAATTTAAATAATATTTAAATTAAATATTATTTAGATTATTTTTGAGCTTCAAATTTTTCAGTTATTCCGTTGTTAGTGAATAATTTTTTAACTGTATCAGTTGGTTGAGCTCCTACTGATAACCATTTTAAAGCTTTTTCATCGTTTATTTTTACTTCTTTGTTAGCTGAAACTGGATTGTAGTATCCTATTTCTTCTATGAATTTTCCATCTCTTGGTGCTCTAGAGTCTGCTACTACTATTCTGTAGAAAGGTTTTTTATTAGCACCCATTCTTTTTAATCTTATTTTAACTGCCATTACAGTCACCTCCGAAATTTTTTTGTCTATTTTGTGTATTATTTATTTAAAGAAAGGAAGACCGCCTAGTGCGCCTCTTTTCTTCATACCTTTTTGATTACCCATAAACATCTTCATCATTTTTTTCATTTCATTAAGTTGTTTAACTAATCTGTTTATGTCTTGTACGCTTGTTCCACTACCTTTTGCTATCCTTCTTTTTCTAGATGCATTTAGTATTTGTGGATTTCTTCTTTCCTCCAAAGTCATAGATTGTATTATGGCTTTAGTTCTTTTAATTTCTTTTCCATTAAGGTCTACATCACCAAGCTGACTTTTTAAGTTGCCCATACCTGGAATCATACCTAGAATTTTATCTAATGGACCCATATTTTCAATTTGCTCCATTTGAGATAAGAAATCTTCAAAATCAAAATCTTGCTTCTTGATTTTATTTTCTAGTTCTTTAGCTTTTTCTAAATCTATAGATTCTTGAGCTTTTTCTATTAAACTTAGTACATCTCCCATTCCAAGAATTCTTGATGCCATTCTATCTGGATAGAATGGTTCTAAGTCATCTAGCTTTTCTCCCATACCTATAAATTTAATTGGTTTTTGTGTTACAGCTCTTATTGAAAGTGCTGCCCCACCTCTCGTATCACCATCAAGTTTTGTAAGTACTACTCCATCTAGTCCTAATGCTTCATCAAAACTTTGAGACACATTAACTGCATCTTGACCTGTCATAGAGTCAACCACTAACAAAATTTCATGTGGCTTAATTTCAGACTTAATTGATTTTAACTCATTCATTAAATCTTCATCTATATGAAGTCTACCTGCTGTATCTATTATAACTAAGTCATTATTATTTTTTAATGCATGACTTAATCCTGCTTTTGCTATATTAACAGGGCTTTCTTTATCACCCATATTGAATACTGGAATATCTAACTTGTCTCCAACAACTTGTAATTGTTTAATAGCTGCCGGTCTATAAATATCACAAGCTACTAATAAAGGCCTCTTACCTTGTTTTTTAAAATAGTTACCTATTTTACCTGAAGTAGTTGTTTTACCAGCACCTTGAAGACCAACCATCATTATAATTGTAGGTGGTTTCGAAGATATAGTAACTTTACTTTGAACATCTCCCATTAGAGATGTAAGTTCCTCATTAACTATTTTTATAACATGTTGTGCTGGAGTTAAACTTGCCATAACTTCTTGTCCAACACATCTTTCTTGAACCTTTTTTATAAAATCCTTAACAACTTTAAAGTTAACATCTGCCTCTAATAAAGCAAGTTTAACTTCTCTCATTGCATCTTTTACATCTTTTTCTGTAAGTTTTCCTTTTGATTTTAACTTACTAAGTGCACCTTGTAATTTATCTGATAAACCTTCAAATATCATTTCAACAACTCCCTACATATTTGTTCTATAGTTTCTAACTTAGGGATTAAATTAGCACAATCTCTATTTTGCAATAAATCTCGTTTAATGTCAACAATTTTATCCTCTACAGATTTAAGGATTTTTTCTTGTTGTGTTGCTTTTTTTACTAAGTGAAGCTTATCTTCATATTCCCTTAGTATTTTCTCTGAACGTTTAAGCGTATCATAAACTCCTTGTCTAGATACATTAAAATTCTCACTGATTTCTCCTAAAGAGTAATCTTCTTCATAGTATAGAGCTACCATTTCTCTTTGCTTATCAGTCAGCAATTCTTTATACTGTTCAAATAGCAACCCAATTTCCACCATCTTATCTATATTCATATTTTCACTTCCCAGTGTATACTGTAAAGGTTATTTACTTTACACATTGTATTTTATATTAAAACTAGATTATTGTCAATATATATTTAGTCTAAAATTTTACCCAAATAATGCTTCCGAAAATGCCTTTGCATCAAAGTCTTGTAAATCTTCTATTTTCTCTCCAACACCTATTAGCTTAACAGGTACATCTACTTCTGATTTAACTGCTAGAATAACTCCACCTTTGGCAGTTCCATCTAACTTAGTTAATACCAGTCCTGTAATATCACAAACTTGTTTAAAGCTTTTAGCTTGAGATACTGCATTTTGTCCAGTAGTAGCATCCACAACTAATAGTACTTCTTTTTTAGCTTCTGGATATTCTCTATCTACTATTTTAAATACTTTAGAAAGTTCATTCATTAAATTTGCTTTATTATGAAGCCTTCCTGCTGTATCACATATTAATAAATCTATATCTCTTGCTTTTGCAGCTTTTATAGAATCAAATATAACAGCCCCTGGATCTGCACCTTCTTGGTGTTTTATTATATCTACACCACTTCTATTAGCCCAAACTTCAAGCTGATCTATAGCTGCAGCTCTAAATGTATCCCCCGCTGCTATTAAAACTTTTTTACCTTCTTTTTTATATCTACTAGCTAATTTACCTATAGTAGTCGTTTTTCCAACACCATTTACACCTACCATAAGTATTATTGTTGGTTTATGACTAACATCTAGAGCAGAGTTATCATTAGTTAATATTTCTTCTATTATTAACTTTAATTCACCTTTAACATCTTGTGGATCTATTATTTTTTTATTTCTTATAGCCTCAGTTAGTTTATCCATTATACTCATGGTAGTATCTACACCAACATCAGCAGTAATTAGTATTTCTTCTATTTCTTCTAATAGCTCATCATCTACTTTTGTATATGATTTTAAAACTTGATCTACTCTATCTGTTATCCCTTGTTTAGCTTTTGATAGACCTTTTTTTAATCTATCAAATAAACTAACTTTTGACTCTTTTACTTCTTCTTTAGGTTCTTCAGTATATATGACATCTTCCACATTATTTACTGATTGGTCATTTTCTAATGACTCTTCTATAACTTCTTCAGCTATTTCTTTTTTTTCCTCTAGCAAACAGTTATCAACACATATTTCTTCTTGTGAGCTAACTAAGTCCTCATTACTTTCTTCTTTTTCAACTTCATTAGTTATAACTTCTTCTACATCCTTTTTTAATTCTTCTTTTTTGTTCTTTTTGAAAAACTTTTTAAACACCCTTTTTCCTCCTAAGTACATTGTTAATTAAATAATATCAGTTATTTCTTCTGCTTCATTTAAGCTTAAACTAATTACTTTTGATATGGCTCTTTGTTCCATTGTAACTCCATAAATATAATCTGCTGCTTCCATAGTACCTCTTCTATGAGTTACTGCTATAAACTGAGTTCTTGATGTTAATTCTTTTAAGAACTCTCCAAACCTAGCTATATTACTATCATCAAGAGGCGCTTCTATCTCATCCAATATACAGAATGGAGTAGGTTTAGCAAGTAATATTGAGAATAATATACTTATGGCTGTTAATGCCTTTTCTCCACCCGAAAGAAGATTAAGATTTTTCATTTTTTTACCTGGTGGTTTTGCAGTTATTTCTATATCACTTTCTAGTATGTTTTCTTCATCTAAAATTCTTAGATTACCTTCTCCTCCACCGAACAATCTTTTATACACATATTTAAAGTTTTCATTAATTTTATAAAATTCTTCTTTAAACTGTATTTTCATATGTTCTTCTAAGTCTTTTATAATCTCTTCTATAGCTTCTATGGATTTTTGTAAATCTTCTCTTTGTTCACTATAGAAATCATATCTTTCCTTTGTTTCTTTATACTCTTCTATAGAATCAATATTAACATTACCTAAAGATTTTATATCTTTTTTAAGAGCATCTAGTATTTTTTTATTTATTTCTATTTCATCATCTTTAAGTTCTACAGCTTGTAAATATGTTAAGTTATAATCTTCGTATAATTTAAGATTATTACTTTCTTTATTAGACTCTAACTTTTCTATTTTAGACTCAACTTTAAATATAGCTTCTTTTAACTCCATAAATTGCTTACTTATATTTTTAAGCCTTAAATTGTTATCATCTAGTTTTTGTTTTAAATTTTCTCTAGCTATTTTCTTATTTTCTAAACTTTTATTATTATCATTTAATTGATTTTTTAAGTTTTCTTTTTCTCTAACTTCTATAATAATTTGTTCATCAATATTTTGAATTTCTTCTTCTTCTTTTTTATTTTCCTTATCTAAGAAATCTTTCTTTTCATTAACTTGAACTATATCATTATTTATTCTTTGAATATCAGCATTAAATGATTTTAGTATTTCATTATTTTTTGTAAGTTCTATATTTAAATTATCAAACTTGCTTTTTTCATTTTCATAAATTTCGTTTTCTTTATTAAGTTCTTCACTTAACTTTTCTATACTAATTTTATTATCTTTATGCTTATTATCAATTTCTATAATTTCTTTTTCTAATAATTCTTTCTTTTGAAGTGTATAACTTAAGTTAGAACCTAAATTAGTCTTTTCATGTTCTAATTTTTTAATATTAGATAAAAG
This sequence comes from Terrisporobacter sp., assembly GCF_017888745.1. Lineage (GTDB taxonomy): Bacteria > Bacillota > Clostridia > Peptostreptococcales > Peptostreptococcaceae > Terrisporobacter. Next base: position 7,984 of record NZ_JAGHFM010000201.1, read on the forward strand.
ACCACTTATTTCATCTTCATATCTTGAGTAAGAAGAATTATTAAATATTAATTTTTTATCAAGAACTTTTACTTCTTCTTCATAACTTTCTATATCTGACTTACAAGTTACAATATTCTTTTCTATTAATTGTATTTTTTCTTGTATAGTTATATTTTCTTCTTTAGTATTTTTTATTTTTTCATTAAACTCATTTATAAGTCTTTTTCTTGATAAAATATTTCCACTAGATTTTAAAGATCCTCCTGTAAGAGATCCTCCTGGATTCAATATTTCTCCATCTAATGTTACTATCTTATATTTATGGTTAGTTTCTCTAGCAAACTTAATTCCTTCATCTATATTATCAATTACTATAGTTCTACCTAATATATTTTCTAATATATCTCTATATTTATCATCATAAGAAATTAAATCACTAGCTATACCAATAAATTCAATTTTAGATTGAATATTGTTTATCTTTTTAGATTTTATAATATTCATAGGTAAGAAAGTTACCCTACCTATTTTATTATGCTTTAGATAGTTTATAGCAGCTTTCGCACTCATCTCATCAGCCGTGATAATATTTTGCATATAAGCTCCAAGTGCCGCTTCTATAGCTTTTTCGTACTTTTCAGGAACTGTTACAACTTGTCCTAAAGCACCATATATACCTTTTAAACTCTTATTTTTTAATACTTCTTTAACTCCTCTATTAAATCCTTCATAATGATTTTCCATATCAATGTACACATTTAATTTAGAAGTGTATTCCTTTAAAGCATAATTGTTGTTTTGTATTTTTAATGCCAATGCTTTATTTTCCTCTTGTAAAGAGTTTAGTTTAGTATAAGAATTATTTGTTTTTTCTTTTAAATCAGTAAGTCTCTCTTTTTTCTTGCTTATTTTATTTTTTAATTCTTCTAAAAGACTTTCTTTTTCTTTTAAGTTTATATTGATCTCTTCTATTTCAGCATTTATACTTTCATTTCTCTGATCAATATTATCTTTATTAGCATTTAATGTTGATAGTTTATTACTTACATCTTGCTTTTCATTAAGTAATTTTATTATGTCATCCTTTAAGCTTTCTATTTTTTCATTTAAATTTTCTATTTTCAACTTATTTAATTCATTTTTATCAAAAAATTGACCAACTTGATTTTTAAGTTCTACAATAGAACTTTCCTTTTCACGTTTTTCATCTAATATCTTTTCTAAGTTTTCTTTATTTTCAATTAAAGATTTATTAATTCTATCTAGCTCATCTAAATTTCTTTTAATTTTATTAGAACTCGTATCTTTTCTTTGATTTAATAAGTTTATTTCATAATCTTTTTTATCTATTACTGACTTTATTGAGTTAATATATTCAGTGGACTTTTCTATTGCTTTATCTATTTCTTCTATTTGAATATTCACTTCATTTGAATCTTCTTCACAAGATAATTTTTCTTTTTCTATATTTTCTAATTCTTCATGAAGTCCTTTAAAATGACTATTTATCTCGCCTAATTGTTTTTCTATTTTTTGTATTTCTCTTATATAATTATTTACTTCTATTTTTTTTAATTGTTCGCTTAAATCTAAATATTTTTTTGCTTTAAGCTGTTGATTGTATAGTGGTTTTATTTGATTCTCAATTTCCACATATATATCATTTATTCTATCTAAATTTTCTTTAGTATTTTTTAAGTTTCTTTCAGCTTCAGTCTTTTTATATCTATATTTAGAAATACCACAAGCTTCATCAAATACTTTTCTTCTATTTATAGGGTTGCTACTTAAAATTTCATCAACTTTACCCTGTTCTATGATAGAATATCCATCTTTTCCTATACCTGTATCAAGTAAAATTTCTTTTATATCTTTTAACCTACAGCTTTTATTATTTAAATAAAATTGACTTTCACCATTTCTATAAGCTCTTCTTTTGATAGTAACTTCACTATAGTCTATATTTAATTTTCCATCAGTGTTATCAATAGTAAGAGATACCTCGCAAAAATTCATAGGTTTTTGATTATCAGAACCTGCAAATATTACATCTTCTAATTTATCTCCCCTAAGACTTTTTATACTTTGTTCACCAAGTACCCATCTAACAGCATCTGATACATTACTTTTACCACTACCATTAGGACCTACTATAGCTGTTATTCCTTCTTTAAAAATGATATCTGTTTTGTTTGGAAAAGATTTAAATCCTTTTAACTCTAATCTCTTTAAATACAACCTCGTTTCTCCCTTCCTTCAAAACTATAGACTATAAATATTAAATAGTTCTTTATACATGTCTTCTGATTTAATATTTATTTCCTTATTATTATCTAATACTATTATAAATTCATCTTCTGATAAATTTATTGGAGTAGTTTTCATATTAATATTAAAATTATCTTTGAAAAATACCTTATTACTTCTTTTATTTCCCACCACTTTAGAAATATTTTTATTATTTGTTTTTATTTCTATTTGGCTTACAGTCTTATTTTGTATAACAAGATAATGTAAGTAGTCTTTAATCATTTCCCCTTCAACTAATTCCCTAAAAGCTGGATGATAAGGTCCATCTACTATTCCCTTTCCAAGCTGTATATCTTCTGTTGCTTGAAGTCCAACTCTTATAACATTTATGTTGTTAACATAAAATAAAACTAAAAGCTTTTTAACTATTTGAATACTTTCTTTTAGTGTAAAAGGTGTATATTCCCCTCTATTTAATAACGTCTCAAGACCTGTATCCTTTACCACTAATGTGGGATATATCCTTACACAATGTGGATCTAATTCTATAAATTTCTTTGCAGTTTCGATACATTTTTCTTCTGTATCTGAAGGTAATCCAACCATCATTTGAAGTCCTAATTTTATACCCGAATCTTTTATTAAATGTGCACTATTAATTACACTCTCTATGTCATGGCCTCTTGCACTGTCATGTAACACTTTAGCATCTAAAGACTGTACACCTAATTCTATAATACTAGACTTATATTCCTTTAATCTATTTAAGATATCTATACTGATACAGTCTGGTCTAGTTGACATCCTTATATCTGATACTAAACCTTTATCAACGTATTCTTTAGCTACTGATAATAACTCATTTTGAGTTTTTTCATCTATAGCAGTAAAACTTCCTCCAAAAAATGCAATTTCAACATTAGCATCTTTAGGTATTGTTGGTAAATACTCTTCTATGATATTTCTTGCTTCTTCACTTGTAACATCTGTACTTACACCGGTTATTTTCTTTTGGTTACAAAATATACAATCGTGTGGACATCCTCTATGAGGAACAAATATAGGAATTATTCTTTTCTTCATTTTATTTAACCTCTTATGCTATAAATTTTGTGATTTAAGAGCAGCTTTAGCAGCCACTTGCTCTGCATCTTTTTTACTCTTACCTTCCCCCACACCTAAAACTTCATCATTAATTCCCACTTCCATAACAAACCTTTTATTATGATCTGGACCTTTTTCTTCTATTAATTTATACCATATATGTTGTTCTCCTCTACTTTGTAAAACTTCTTGAAGGTAAGTTTTATAGTCTCTAAAAATTTTACCTTTTATAGAGTCCTGTATTATTTCTTCCATATTTTTAAATATAAATTTTCTTGAATTTTCTATTCCTCCATCTAAATATATGGCAGCTATTACAGCTTCTAGTGCATCTGCTAATATTGATATTCTTTCTCTTCCACCAGTAGCTTCTTCTCCTTTACCTAGCAATAAATGTTGTCCTAATTTAATCTTAGTTGCTACTTCACTCAAAGATTCTTCACATACTATATTTGCTCTTAACTTAGTTAACTCACCTTCTGGAAGATTTTTTTCTGTTTTAAATAAATAATCACTTATTACTATACTTAAAACAGAATCTCCTAAGAATTCTAATCTTTCATTAAACTTATAATTTTTATTCTCATTAGAGTAAGAACTATGAGTTAAAGCTTCTAAAATATAATTTTTATTTGCAAATCTATAATCAATAATTTCCTCAAATTTACTTATATTATAAATCACTTTTTTATTTATGTTCATTTTGCCTCCTATAATTATTTTATCACCTTATAGTGTACTATTTTTCCTTAACTATTGCAAAAGGATAATAGAAAAATTGACTTAATTACTGCTATTATTAATAATTTTGATTAATATAAATTAAAATACCATAATATGCAAAAAACCTATGGAGCAGAAAGCTTCATAGGCAAAATATTTAATAATCTTTCTTCTATTCTTCGTCGTGCTCTTCACAATTACATCCACAACCACAGCAACCTTCTTCATCTTCATCTGAAGATAATATTATCGCTTGACAATTTGGACAAATAACGTCTACTGAATCATCAAATAATAACTCTTCGTCTATGTCAACTAAATCACCACAATTTGGGCATTCCATCTCTATGTAGCTTAACTCTTCATCATCATAGTCTTCCTCGTCATCATAATCTTCTTCATCTTCAAAGTCATCTTCATCTTCTTCATATAATATGTCTTCTACATCAGATAAATCTTCATCTACACTTTCCACATACTCTACTAGTTCATCATAATCTTCTTGCATGTCGTCTAAAGTATCAGCTATGTTTTCTAATACATCAATTATCTTACATATCATTTTGCCTTCTTTAGTTTCGCTTTCTATTTCTAAACCTTCTGCTAAACCTCTTAAGTATGCTACTTCTTCGCTTAGATATTTCATAAGTGAATACCCCTCTTTCATATTTATTTATAAACTAAAAGCTCATATATCATTATTATTAAGATATATAAGCTTTTTATACATTAAAATATTAAACTCTTGATAAATATTCACCAGTTCTAGTGTCTATTTTTATTTTGTCACCTTCATTTATAAATAAAGGTACTTGAACTACTGCACCAGTTTCAACTGTAGCTGATTTAGTTACATTACTTGCAGTATCTCCTTTTATTCCTGGCTCAGTTTCAGTTACTTCTAACTCTGCAAAGTTTGGAGCTTCCACTTGGAATGGTTGTCCTTGATAGAATCTTATAGTCGCTACTTCATTTTCTTTTAAGAATTTTATAGCATCTTCAACTTGCTCATAGTTTAGAGGTATTTGATCATAAGTTTCTTCATCCATAAAGTAATATAATTCACCATCATCATATAAGTATTGCATTTGTTTAGTTTCTATTAATGCTTTTGGGAATTTATCACTTGGGTTAAAAGCTTCTTCTCTTATTGCTCCTGTTTTTAAGTTTTTGTATTTTGTTCTTACGAAAGCTGCACCTTTTCCTGGCTTAACGTGTTGAAAGTCAACTATTAAACAAGGTTGACCATCTTTTTCAAAAGTTACACCTTTTCTAAAATCACCTGCTGTTACCATATCTGTTCCTCCATCAAAAAAATTTGTCATCATTATTATAGTTGATGATATTATTGAATTTCATCCCAATTTATATCATCGCATGATTTTAAAATTAATATACAATAATTTCATATGATCAATTGTATATTTTTACTAAAAATTAATATTTTACTCTTACTATAATATCATAAATTTACTTAGTTAAACAAGTTTTTAACTATATACTTTATTATATTTTTATAATAAATCACTTTTTTATACTAATAATAAGATGATTAAATAATGTTACTTTAGTAAAAAATTAATAAAAGCCTTCTATATTAATATTTCTTAGAAGGCTTTTTATATTTTTAAAAGCTATTATTATGTTTATTCAATTCTTTTATTATATCTTCACAGACTTTCTCTACACTTTTATCATTAGTATCAACTATTAAATCCGCCGCACTTAAATATTTTTCTCTTCTTTTTTCCATAAGAGACGATATAAACTCTATATTCATATTATTATTTAGTATAGGCCTATCTGTACTGTATCTTACTCTTTCAAATATAGTTTCGGGACTTGCTGTAAGTAAAATTATTTTACCCTGAGTTCTCATAAGATTTATATTTTCTTCTTTTAATACAATTCCTCCACCGCAAGAAACTATCATACTTTGTTTTTCTTTAAGCTCAATTAAAGTTCTTGTTTCACAATCTCTAAAATATTTTTCACCAAATTTATTAAAGATTTCACTAACAGTCATATTTTCTACTGCTTCAATATGATTATCAATATCTATTTCTTTCATATTCATTAAAGAACTTAAGAAAGATGATACAGTTGTTTTTCCTACTCCCATAAATCCTATTAAAAAAATATTATAAGAAAATCTATTTTTAATATTAATGTCTTTACTATCTTCTTTTACATCTTTGAAAGTGTTTTTTTCATCTTGAAATTTAACATTATCAATATTCTTCATTATATTCACCTTATTTTCTCTTTATAGTAATCACACTAAATTATAGCAATTCCTTATTTTTTTTCAATATAATATCAATAATATTTCTTATTTTTTAGAATTATTAAATGTTTAAAAGAATTTTATCTAAAATAATATATATAATAATTGAGTTGTTTTTGTTTGATTCTAATCCTTGATCAATTCTTATTAAAATTTATTTTATATCATCTCATATGTTTTATACTATATATTTTAATATTTATTCTACTTTTTCTAGTAAGCCTCCATCTTGCTCTTTATTTACTTTTTGGAAGTCAAAATTTGATAATAAAATATTAAGTAATATACCTATTAATAATCCCCATGTAGAACCCTTTGTTGCTAGTACTGCTGCCATTAATCCTGCTATACTTTTATCTACTCCTGTTTTACAATAATCCATACCTATCTTTGCGCATACGAAAGCTTGAAATAAAAGTGTTAGTGATGACCCTACCGGAAATATCGGTTTCATAAATGCAACTACAGGAATTAATATAACACTTATAAATGAACCTAGTCTAAATGAACTCATTCCCCCTAGCAAAGACTTCATAGCATCTTTACCTTCTCTATATCTCATAGTTATTGATACTGTCATTCCTGCCCATAATGGTCCACTAAGTGGTGGAAATGGTGCAAATAGTGCTAGTATAAGGTTTCTTATTCCACTTATTATATTAGATCTATTTGGATTAAAATCTACAATTTCATCAGTTCTTGACATACGAGCTTCGTCAACTAAAGATTCTGTAGCCACAAAATCACCAAATGCAATTATATAGCTAACTAATGCAAGTGGTAATGCCTGTATAAACATATCCATACTAGGTAGTCCTACACCAAATATACTAACTGTTTCAAATATATCTCTAAATTGAGGTATTTTTATTATAGTTCCAATCTCTAATTGTGGTGGTGCTAATTCTTTTACAAGGACTCCTACCAACATGGCTAATAAATAAGGAAATAAATTTCCATACTTAGCAACTAAATCTAGTAACTTAGATTTTTCACGTTTATTTTTATAACTTTCAGAAAAACTTATTAGAGCTAATAAACAAAATCCAGCAGTAACAGATATTGGATACATGGTAAATTGTCCGTCCTCCGCCAATTGACTTTGAATAACTGTAAATGGTGCTGCTAAAAGTATTCCTCCCTTTATAGATGTTGGTACTGCATTTACAAATTTATTAGCTAATTTAGTTACTCCCATAAATAAAAAGATTATAGCAACTAATAATTGTAATGCTATCATTGCTTGTATACGTTCTGGACCTTTATCAAATATTGTTAAATAACCTAATGTTAGTGGTAATGTAGGTGTAATCCATCCTGGAACTACTGGATCTCCCAATGTTGCATGAAGTATATATAAAAATGTCTCTATTATTACACAACTCCATGCCAATTCATAAGGTATACCTAAATATTCTGTTAGATATGGTATAGCACTTAACGCTGTTGCTCCAATAAGTATTCCTTGAAAAAATTCAACAAATTCCACCTTATAATGTATGCCTGGAAACCTTAATTTAAAAAGTCCAAGAGGTATATACGGTAGTTCATATGCATCCATTCTTGGAGCACTAAGTTTTTGTTTATTTCTCATTCATATTCCCCCCTATATTTATCATAAGTAATATTAGTACTTAGTGTATAATATAATAGTTTAGTAATTTTTTAACAAACTATGATATTATATCACCTAAATCAAGTAATTACACTATAATAATACATTTCCACAATCTGTAAGTCTAATAGATTTTAATATCCGTATTTATTTATTTTATCTATAGTTTTTATTTGTTATTACTTCTTATATAAAAATGCCAATAGCAAGATAAATATTTCATCTTACTATTGGCATTTTTTTAATCTCAAAATAATTTTTTAATTATATTTTTATTATGCTATATTTTTAGAGTATTCTTTATTAACATATAAAGCAAGTAAAACACCTATTACAGTAACTACAAAGTTAAATAGTAAAACATAAAGTGGTCCTTGCTCTGCTCCACCCATCTTAGTTAATGCACCTGCAATATTTAATATAGTATAGTTAGCTATACTTGAAGCTATCATAACTATAGATGTTATTTTCCCTTTATCTTTTGGGAACATTTCATTTGCAGTAGATACACATAATTGTAAAACTCCTCCGGCTGCAGCATAACCTAGTACAAAGCCTCCCACAAGAACTATTGTTGGAGTTTTTATAAAATACATTGCAAGTAACATTGCTGCTGATATAGCTGGATATAGTACTAATATTTTAACTGGTTTAATACCTTTTTTAATTAATACTGTTGACATTAAGATTGCACAAACTGTTCCTGCTGCATATAATGATTGAATTTTTGATGGATCTGAAACTCCATATAATATTCCTAACTCTTGATTACAGTTTAACCATAACATGAATGTAGAAGAACAAGTAAATCCTATAGATATTAAAGCCACACTTACAGGAGTAAATTTCATTTTTTCTTTTTTAACTGATTCATTAGATTTAACTTCTGCATTTCCACCATTTTTTGGAGGGAAAGGAAGGAACGCTATTAATATACCATCTATTGCTATTGCTGCTGCAGCCACTAAGAATATAGTTTTAAATGGTAGCATTGAACTTGCAACAAACCCTATCATAAATGGAAGTAAGAACTGTGCTACAGATATAGAAAACTTAGTAAACATATTAGCTATAGATCCATTTTCAGGGAATATCTCCATACATGATGGTGAAACGCAAGTATCTAAGAATGAGTTAGCTACTCCACCTATAATTGCAAATATATAACCAACTGTCATATTAGGTGAAAATACTATTCCTCCTAAATATGCAACATAACAAATAATTCCTATTAGACCACTTACTTTTCTTCCAAACTTATCTGATATTGGACCTGCAAATGGAAGTGAAATTAAACGTCCTAGCCCAAGTGCTGCTATAACAGCTAAGACCATACTTACATCAAAAGTACCATCTGCTAATTTTTCTGCTCCCCATAGAGCTGCGAAATCTTGCTTATATTGTCCTAATATTGAAGCACCTATACCATGTATAAAATATGTAAAGTATAGTGCTGCTGCAGTAGGATAATATTTTTTATAATTAATTGTTTGTGTATTACTCATTTATAATTCCTCCTATAAATTTTTTCTTTATTTTGTTAATTTCTTAACTTATGATGGCATAAATTTTTATGCCATCATAAGTCTTGATGTCATTTTATAGTTAATTTTTTAGATTACTCAGCAAAATATCTTGATTTAACCTCTTCTACTGGCATTTCTTCACCTGTAAATAGTTTAAAGGCTTCTACACCTTGATATAATAACATTCCCTTACCACCAATTACTTTGCATCCTTTAGCTTCCGCATCTAATATCATTTTAGTTTTTACTGGATTATAAACTACATCAGACACTATTAAATCTTTTCTAAATACGCTAGTGTCAACTATATTAGTTTCATTTTCATAAGGCTTCATTCCAACAATAGTAGCATTTGTTAGTATATCACTTGTAGATATTTCTTTATATAATTTCTCTGTATCATCTAAATCATATAGATTAACTATACATTTAGGAACTTCTCTTTTTATATCTTGTATAGTTTTTTCTGCTCTTCCATAAAAATCATCTTTTTTATTAAATATTGATATTTCTCTAGCCCCATCTAGAGCGCATTGTACTTGTATTGCAGTAGCTGCTCCACCAGCACCCATTACAGTTATCTTTTTACCTTTTATATCTACACCATTTTCTTTTAAGTTACGTACATAACCTTGACCATCAGTTATATGTCCAATTAATTTTCCATTTTCATTTACTATGGTATTACACGCTCCTATTATACGAGCTGCTGGAGATAATTCATCCATATATTCACACACAGCGCTCTTACATGGCATAGTTACATTTCCACCTTTCATATTAAAAGTTTTGAATGCATCTATTGCTTTAGATACTTGATCTAACTTTATATCAAAGGCTAAATATCTATAATCCATATCTAATAATTCAAAACTGTAGTTATACATAGCTGGTGACCCCGAATGCCCTACTGGTGAACCTATTAATCCTAATAATCCTGTTCTTCCTGATATCTCCATTTTTTAATTCCCCCTAAAATTTGATTACTCCCATTTCTGCCATAATAAAATTTATAGCAGAAATGGTGTATTTTTATTAATATTATATATTTAAAGCAACATCTAAAGCTTCAACTGTTGCATTTAATGCTCTACGTGCTCTAACTGCATCCCCTATAACAAATGTATCTTTTACTATTTCTTTAACTGTTTCACTAAGCGGATCATAATTTCTAGAGCCCATTGCAAGGACTACAGAATCAAATCCATGAGCTTTATGTTCACTACCATCTTCTAATGTATAGTTAACTCCACCTTCAACAAACTCCGATACTTTTGCCCCAGTTATTGTTTTTATTTTATATTCGTCAAAATCTTTCATTAAGAATTTTCTATGTTCTGATGCTACATCAGCTGCAACTGCATCTCTCATTTCTATTACAGTAACGTCGTGCTCCTGTTCTCCTAGGAATGCAGCAGTTTCCGCTCCAACTAATCCACCACCTACAACTAGTACTTTCTTACCACATGAATCTTTACCATCTAATAAATTAATAGCATGTATTATTCCTGTATCATTTATTCCTGGTATAGGTAATACAAGTGGAGTAGCTCCAGTTGCAACTATAGCAACATCTGGTGATAATTCTTTCACAAATTCAGACGTAACCTCTGTGTTTAATTTAATTTCAACACCATGTAATTCACATTTAGCTATGAAATTACGTACTAAATTAGTTAAATCTCCTTTACCTGGTGGATAAGCGGCAAGTCTCATTTGTCCACCTAAAGTATCTGATTTTTCAACTAATGTAACTTTATGTCCTCTAGCAGCAGCTACCCAAGCAGCTTGCATACCTCCAACACCACCACCTACAACTAGTACGTTTTTAGTTTCTGTAGCAGGTTTAAATTCATCTTCACGTCCAACTAGTGGGTTACATAGGCAAGTTAATGGCTTTCCTTGGAACATATTTGGTACACAACCTTGTAAACATGCTATACAAGGTGTCATTAATTCTAATTTGCCTTCTCTAGCTTTATTTGGTACTTCTGGATCCGCTATACTTTGACGTCCAAATGCAACTAAATCAGCTTTTCCTTGACGTACCATTATTTCAGCAAATTGAGGTTCTGTATAACGACCTACAGTTATAACAGGTATTTCAACAGATTGTTTTATTTTAGCTACTAAATCAGCACTGAATCCACCATGTACTGTAGTTGGAGCCCACATATACTCATCATTTAAATGAGTTGCACGAGATACATGCAGTGCATCTATCTTACATTCTTCAGCTAAATAAACTGCTATTGCAGTACTGTCTTCTACACTAAGCCCTCCTAACTTATCATCAGAAGCATTTATTCTACATAGTATAGCTATTGTTCCTTCAGTCTTTTTACGTATGTTTTCTAATATAAGTCTAGGAAGTCTCATTCTATTTTCAAAACACCCACCAAACTCATCAACACGTTTATTTGTTCTTGGTGAAATAAATGAACTTACTAAATATCCGTGAGCACAGTGAAGTTCTACTGCATCAAGTCCTGCTTTTTTAGCACGAAGTGCAGCATCTCCATAAGCCTCTATTATTTTATATAACTCTTCAGTAGATACAGCTTCTGGAGTTATATGTCCTTCCCTTGTTGGTATAGCTGATGCTGCTATTGGAGGATGTCCAGCTATAGCTGCATTAACTTCTGGTCCTGCATGTTGTAATTGAACAGATACTTTTGCACCAGCAGCATGACATGCATCTGCTACAGCTTTGAAGCTTGCTATTGAATCATCACTAAATAAACAAGGCTTACGAGGTCCACCTTTTGATTTGTTGTAAACAACACTAGACTCTATTGTTATTAATCCAAATCCACCCTTTGCTCTTGCTTCATAGTAGTTTTTAGATTTTTCACTAAGTGTACCATCTGTATTTGCAAAGTTATTCCCCATTGGTGGCACAACAAAACGGTTCGGCACAGTTATCGGTCCTATTTGTATAGGTTGAAACATTGAATTGTATTTCATATATTTTCCATCCTTTTCATATATTTTTTAATTTTATTACTTTTTTAATTTATAAAACTTTTATATTTCAAATAAAACTACTTTTAAGTTTTATCTTTTTTCAAACTAATATATTCCCATTAAACTTTATCACTCTATTTTTAGTAAATAATTCCGATTTATATAAATACCCATATCCTAAAATTATAAATTTATAACTTTGTTTTCAATTGTATGCCTTTATATTCGGCATACAATTGAATTATTTTATTTTAATAAATTTAATTAGTCATTTAGCACTTCTGGCCATGCTTCTTTTAATACTTTTATAGCATTTTCATAAGTATATTTAGCAGCAAAATCAACACCTTTTTCAACATACTCATCGCAAATAACTTCTACACCAACTGCATTAGGTTTTATACCTTTTTTGCTTAACATTTTACAGAAACCTACTGTATCTCCAAATCCTAACCCTGGAGCTACCCTATCATGCATAGATTCATCTCTTAATACTTGAGCTGCATATGGTCTAGCTTGAACATCATTTATTTGAACAGATACAACTTTTTCTGCTGGTATCATGTCAATTACACCTTCATAAGGTTGATTTGCACGAACCCAGTGCCATGTATCTAAAATTATCTTAGCATTATCACATCCTGATGCTTCTACAACCTTCCAAGCTTTTTCTAAATCAGGAATTCCACTATATGGCATTGGTTCAACCCCTATGATTATATCCCCTGCTCTATGGCATAATTCTTTAAGTTTCCCCGCAGTATGTTCTACAGAATAGTTTTCCATTAACCCACAGTTTATTTGTTTTACATCAAATAATTCACACATGTGGAAACACATTTGTTCTTTCATTTGTTGTTCTAAAGATCTTTCATCATCAGCCCATAAAGTTATATATTCTACTTCTGTTACCTTAATATCGTATTTTTTTAGTATTTCTAAGATATCTTTATCATGAAGACCTTCTTGTAAAGCAGCCACATAGTTTTCTGCTCTTAGACCAAGTCCTTCATATCCAGCTTCTTTAGCTGCTCTAACACGCTCTTCAAAAGTAACTTCTGTTCCTAATGTATAAGAACTCACTGTAATTGGGTGTTGTTTTGACATATATATTTCCTCCCCTTATTATTAGACAAGACAACCAATGATTGTTAATTCTTTATCTTATAACTTTAAAAATTTTTATTTTTTTGAAAACCGTTTTCTTTTTCCCATCTAGATGTTTACAAATAAATTGTAACATATGACTTTTTTAATAACCAATTGATAATATTCTATCAATTCATTGATTTTATATATAGTTTTTAGTATAGTAATTTTATAAACGATTAACTTATTAAATTATTATAAAAATGGGGGAGTTAAAATTGAATTTATATCATTTACGTTACTTTGTTACATTAGCCCATTTAGAACACTATACTAAAGCATCGGAAATATTATCTATAACCCAACCTAGCTTAAGCCATGCCATATCTCAATTAGAAGAAGAACTTGGTGTTCGTCTATTTGAAAAACAAGGTAGGAATATAGTTTTAACCAAGTATGGAAAATCTTTTTTAAATAGTGTAGAAAAATCTTTAAATATACTAGATTCTAGTGTAAAAGAACTAAAATCAACAGGAAGGGGAGAAGGAAAAATAGATTTAGGTTTTTTAAGAACTTTAGGTACATACTTCATTCCCAACATAAGCAAAAGTTTCTTGCAACAAAATCCTAATAAGGAAATAAATTTCCAATTCTATTCTGGTGCTAACACATTACAAATTTTAGAAGATTTAAAATCTAAAAAATACGACTTAGCATTTTGTTCTAAAATTGAACATGAAAAAAATATTGAGTTTATTCCAGTGGCTAGCCAAAAGTTAGTTTTAATAGTTCCACTTGATCATCCATTATCAAATAGAAATTCTATTGATTTAAGGGAAATAACAGAATATCCTCAAGTATACTTTACAGAAAAAAGTGGTCTAAGGCCCATAGTCGATGAGTTATTTAAAAAGATAAATAAAAAACCTATTATTAATTATGAAGTTGACGAGGATCAAGTAGTTGCAGGATTAGTATCTCAAAACTTTGGTATAGCTATAGTACCATACATGGAAATACTAGATTCTATGAATGTGAAATCCCTTGATATAGAATATCCTCAATGGGAAAGAAATTTTTATTTAGCTACATTAAAAGATAGCTATCTATCTCCTGCTGTCATGGAGTTCAAAAACTTTATATTAAAAAACTGCAATAACAATATTTAGCATAATAATCGTACATGTAATAAGGCTATGATTTATAAATCATAGCCTTATTA
>NZ_JAGHFM010000202.1 GCF_017888745.1 Terrisporobacter sp.
AGATAAAGTAGCTGTTTGATATGGAACTTGTATAGAATATAAAGTTGCATCAGCTAAAGCTTTATTTCTTTCCATAATTTCTTTGAAAGTATCCTTTGGCATTTTTAGAGCTTTCATAAATGCATTAAAAGATTTTGTATCTTCATCAACTAATTCATTCAATTTTTCTCTCATGTCTCCTAGACTATCAAATCTAGTTTTAAATTCTTCTTTTATATTTTCATCTAAAGCTTCATATTTTTTCTTTCCAAAACTTAGATGTGCCATCATTCTAGCCAAACCAGCACCTATATCACTAGCTAGAGCTGCTACTGATCCTCCTCCTGGTGCAGGTGAGTTAGAGTCAACTTCTTTAACAAAGTTATCTACCGTCATATCTATTAATTTCATTGATTTCCCCCTATATAAAATCCTTTAACAATAATTTATTCTTATCTGATTATTATTTATATAAACTTAATTTTATTACTTTACTATAGTTCTATATTTCCAGTTTAGTAAACTACATGCTTATTATCTACTACAAGTTTGCCTTCCTTATAAACTCTATCTATATGGTTTATTCCAAAATGATACATTAGATATTCCAAATTAGGAGCATCAAATATAGCTATATCAGCTTTTTTACCAACTTCAATAGATCCAATTTCATTTGCTCTATCTATACAGTGAGCAGCATTTATAGTTACAGCAGTTAATACTTCATTTGGTGTCATTTTTAAATTTAAACATCCAAGTTGCATTACAAATTGTAAATTTTCACTTGGACAACTTCCTGGATTGTAGTCACTTGATAAACTAACCGGAACATCCATATCTATCATTTTTCTACCATCAGCAGATTTTTTGTTTAAATTAAACGATGTACCTGGAAGAATATTTGCTATTACATTGTTTTTACATATGTCTTGTAATCCTTGATCGCTGGCAGCCATTAAATGATCTGCCGATACACAGCCAAGTCTTGCAGCTAACTCTGCTCCTCCTATAGGAACTATTTCATCAGCATGTATTTTTAATTTAAATCCTAATTCTTTTGCTTTACTTAGGATATATTCACTCTCTTCAACAGAAAATACTCCTTCTTCACAGAATACATCACAAAACTCAGCAAGACCTAATTCCTTGACCTTTGGCATCATTTCTTCTACTAATATTTTGATATATGCTTCATTATTTCCCTTATATTCTTGCGGGATAGCATGAGCACCTAGGAAAGTATGAACTAAGTCAACTGGATGATTTTTATCTAACTTATGAGCAACTTCTAATTGTTTTATTTCTGTTTCTAACTCTAATCCATAACCACTTTTTTCTTCTACAGTAGTTACACCAAACTCTAGCATTCTATCTAAACTTTTCTTGGCCTTATTATATAATTCATCAAAAGTAGCATTTTTAGTAGAGTTAACTGTACTTAAAATCCCTCCACCTTCTTGAAGAATTTGTATATATGGCACCCCATTTAATTTCTTTGAAAACTCATTTTCTCTAGAACCTCCGTGAATCAAATGAGTATGTGAGTCAATTAATCCTGGTGTAACTAAAAGTCCATTTGCATCATCAACTTTAGTATGTTCATCAACTAATTTTAAATATCCATCTCCAGTGCCTACTTCATATATTTCACCACTAGATACTGCTATATAAGCATCTTCAATGATATCTAGCTCGTTCATTTCCCTTCCTACCCTAGGAAAAAATGAACCTTGCATAGTTACTAACTTACCTATATTTTTTATGATCAAATCTATCTTCATATTTATACCTCATTAATATTTATCAGTAATATATTAATTACAAAATTACTCCATTAAACTTGTTTCTAATACTTTGTCTAATGAGAAATTTTCTAATCCTAAATAATATGCAGCAACGTCTATTAAGGCTTCCATAGGGCAAAGTCCAACTATTTCACTACCTGTAACATTTACACCATATCTTCTAGCTTCCATTTTTACTGTTTCAAATGCTCTATACATTGCAGTTTTACTGTAATCAGTTAAGTTCATAGTAACTTGAGTAATGTTTCTCTCAGGTATTTCAACTGGACCTGCTTTTATAAATCTATATCCTCCACTTGAATGTCTTATAGTTTTTGCTATTTTGCTAGCGATTTCTATATTTGGAGTATCTAAGTTTATATTGTAAGCTATAAGAGGTTTTCTTGCTCCAATAGCTACTGCACCAGCAGTTGGATGTTTTTTAGCTTCTCCAAAGTCAGGAGCCCAGTTTTCATCCTCAAATTTAGCATCTAAACCTTCATACTCACCTTTTCTTACAGTTGCAAGGTTTTCTCTTTCAGGTTTTGTTGCAGCAGCTTCATATAAAAACACTGGTATTTCATATTCTTTTGCTACCATATCTCCAAGTTCTCTTGCAAGTTTTACACAGTCATCCATATTCATTCCTTTGATTGGTATAAATGGACAAACATCTGTTGCTCCAAATCTTGAATGTTGACCTTTGTGAACATTCATATCTATTACATCTTTAGCTACTCCTATTGCTTCAAATATAGCATTTTTAACAGCTTGTGGTTCTCCTATTACAGTAACTACAACTCTGTTATAATCTTTATCAGCTTCATAATTAAGTAATTTTACGCCTTCTTTTCCTCTTAAAGGACTTACTATCTTTTCTATTTTTTCTAAATCTCTACCTTCACTAAAATTTGGAACACATTGTACTATTGCCATGTCCTTTTCCCCCTGTTTTTATAAATATTTAAGATATTTTTATTTAGCAATTAATAAATTTACTTATTATTTAAATAAATTTATTAATTATTAACTTATTAATAAATTCACTTGAAGGCTTTACTTTTATTTAAAGCCTTCATTTTTATCTATTCAATTTATAAAATTAATATTCAAATTTTTATTCAAATTCCTTATCTCCAACAACTTCTTCTATTAAATCTTCATTTACTAAGAATGGTAGAGTTATATGATCTTTTCCTTCACACATCTTATTATATTCTATAACTGTTGTTATAGAGTTTTCATTTCTAGCCCAAGCACGTCTAGCAACTCCACTCATAACATCCCAAGGCATTGAAGTTCTAAGTATATCATCTACTCTTTGAGAACCATCTAGCACCATACCAAATCCACCATTTATAGATTTACCTATTCCAACTCCTCCACCATTGTGAAGAGCAACTAAACTCATACCTCTTGCGCAGTTTCCTGCGAAACAATGAGTAGCCATATCAGCCATTATATTACTTCCATCTTTTATATTAGAAGTTTCTCTAAATGGAGAATCTGTTCCTGATACGTCATGATGGTCTCTCCCCATCATAACTGGTCCTATTTCTCCACGTCTTACCATATCATTGAATTTAAGTGCTATATTAGTTCTTCCCATAGCATCTTGATATAGTATTCTTGCTTGAGTTCCAACTACTAAATTATTTTTCACTGCATCTCTTATCCAAATCCAGTTATCTCTGTCTTGATATCTTCTATCTGGATCTATACAGCTCATAGCAACTTCATCTGTTTTCACTAAATCTTCATGTTTACCACTTAAGCATACCCATCTAAATGGTCCATATCCAAAATCAAATAATTGTGGCCCCAAAATATCTTCCACATAAGATGGGAATATAAATCCATCTTTTTCATCTACTCCATTTTTAGAAATTTCTTTACACCCAGCATCATATACTGCCTTCATAAAACTATTTCCATAATCAAAGAAGTAAACTCCTCTATCATGTAATGTTTTTATTAGTTCAAAATGCTTTCTTAAAGTTTCATCTACTAAAGTAGCAAATTTTTCTGGATCATTAGCTAAAAGTTCTGTTCTTTCTTCAAAACTGATTCCTTGTGGACAATATCCTCCATCATATACTGCATGACAAGAAGTTTGGTCAGATAATAAATCTATATGAATATTGTTATCTACTGCATGTTGAAGTAAATCAACTATATTACCATGATAAGCTATAGCACAAGGTTCTTCTGCTTCCATTTTTTCATGAGCTAGTTTGAAAGCTTCTTCACAAGTTTCAGCAACCTTACTTACCCATCCTTGAGTATATCTAGTTTCTATTCTTGAATAATCAACTTCAGCTATTATACCAACTCCACCTGCTATTTCTACTGCTTTACCTTGAGCACCACTCATTCCACCAAGACCAGAAGTAACGAATAATCTTCCAGTTAAATCTTTGTCTTGTGGTATTCCAAGTTTTAATCTACCTGCATTTAAGATAGTTGAATAAGTTCCATGGACTATACCTTGTGGCCCTATGTACATCCATCCACCAGCAGTCATTTGACCATAATTTGCCACACCTATTGCAGTTGCTCTCTTCCAATCTTCTTGGTTATCAAACATACCTACCATAAGTGAGTTTGTAAGTATTAC
>NZ_JAGHFM010000028.1 GCF_017888745.1 Terrisporobacter sp.
AAAATAATTCCTTAAGCAAAAATGAAATAATATATATATTAGACAATATTAAAAAAAATGATATAAAATATATCTGCAATAAAGCACTAAAAAGTAAAGAAAAATATTATAGTAATAAAATATTTATGAGAGGTCTTATAGAGTTTACTAATTACTGTAAAAATGATTGCTATTACTGCGGTATAAGATGTTCTAATAAAAATATTGAAAGGTATAGATTAAGTTTAGATGAAATTTTAGAATGTACTAATATTGGATATAAACTTGGATATAGAACTTTTGTATTGCAAGGAGGAGAAGACGGATATTTTTCTGATGACAAAATAATTGAAATAGTTAAAAGTATAAAAAAATTGCATCCAGATTGTGCAATAACTTTATCCATAGGTGAAAAATCCTATGATTCTTATAAAAAATTTTTTGATGCAGGTGCTGATAGATATTTACTTAGACATGAAACTGCAACAGATGAGCATTATAAAAAATTACATCCAAAAAATCTAAGTTTAAGTAATAGAATTAAATGTCTTGAAAACCTAAAAGAAATAGGATATCAAGTTGGGGCTGGATTTATGGTAAACTCACCTTATCAATCCAATGAAAACTTGGCACAAGATTTAATATTTTTGAAAAATTTAAATCCTCATATGATTGGTATAGGTCCTTTCATACCTCATCATGATACAACTTTTAAAAATGAATCTCCTGGTAGTCTTGAAAAAACTATTATAATGATCGCTTTAACTAGATTATTATTACCTCAATCACTAATTCCTGCAACTACAGCTCTTGCAACTATTGATGATAATGGAAGAGAAGCAGGATTTTATGCAGGTGCCAATGTAATTATGCCTAATTTATCACCTAAAAAAATTCGTGATAAATATTTATTATATGATAATAAAATTTCTAGTGGATATGAAGCTGCGGAATACAAATCCTTTATGGAAGATAAAATACATAAAGCAGGATTTGTACTGGATACCTCACGAGGTGATAATATAAATTGGTCTAGATCTTTGTAATTTAAAGTAAAAATAGTTGTTATTTTTTATTAGATAACAACTATTTTTATTTTGAAATTACTATTAATCATATGATTTTTGCGTAATATTAGATAAATATACATACTTAAATAAAATATTAATTACATTTACTCTATCCACATTGAAGGCAAATAGTACATACTCCACTTGATATTATGGATTCATCATCACACTCTATGCATACAAATTTTTCATATTTTTCTTCTGTATCATTTTTCCTATGTCGTATTTCATTTCTATTTTTTCTTTGTTGATTATTCTATCCTTTTTATCATTTAGCACTATGCCACTTCTTTTACATCCATCACGATATATTATTATTCCTTTTAAATTACTTCCAGGCTAACATATATATATCATATACAACATATAAAGTAGCTTTACTACAAAAAAAGATGAACAAATTATTGTTCATCTTTTTCTTTTTAATTATTTTTCAAATTTACTTATTTCTTCAAGTAGTTCATCAACTAAAGAATTACCTTTTATCTTTCTTACTATTTCACCTTTCTTAAATAGAAGACCTTCTCCTTTTCCACCAGCTATACCTATATCAGCTTCTCTCGCTTCACCAGGACCATTAACTGCACATCCCATTATAGCTACTGTCATATCTTTGTTTATATATTTTATTTTTTCTTCTACTTCATTTGCAACACTAATTAAATCAATATTGCATCTACCACATGTAGGACAAGAAACTATTTTTATCTTATCGTTTAATAAGTTTAAACTTCTAAGTATATCTTTGCCTACATGTACTTCTTCTACTGGATCTCCAGTTAAAGAGATTCTTATAGTATCACCAATTCCCTTAAGTAAAAGTGAACCTACTCCTATTGATGATTTAATAGTTCCTTTTTTAATTCCACCAGCTTCTGTTATTCCTAAGTGTAGAGGATAGTCAACTTTTTGACTCATTAGGGTATAAGCCTCAACAGCTGTATATATATCTGAAGATTTAAGAGATATTACTATATTATAAAAATCTAAATCTTCTAAGATTTTAACATGTTCCATAGCACTTTCTACTAAAGCTTCTGGCGTTGCTGATCCATATTTTTTTAGTAAATGTTTCTCTAAAGATCCCCCATTTACTCCAATTCTTATTTTTAAGTTTTTCTCTTTACATTTTTCAACTACAGCTTTAACTCTATCTATACCACCTATATTACCTGGGTTTATTCTAATTCCGTCTACACCTTCTTCTATAGCTTTAAGAGCTAATTTATAATCAAAGTGTATATCAGCAATTAATGGTATATTTATTTCATTCTTAATTCTACCTAAGTTTTCTGCTGCTATCATATCAGGGACTGCCACTCTTACTGCATCGCATCCTGCTTCTTCAAGTTTTTTTATTTGTTCTATTGTTTTTTCAGCATCTCTAGTATCTGTATTAGTCATTGACTGAACTGCTATTGGATTATCTCCTCCAATTTTAATACTGCCTAAAGATACTTCTCTAGTTTTTCTTCTACTATAACTCAAAACTTCACCTTCTATTTCTAAGTATTAAAATTTAAAAAAACCTTTTATTAATCTTGCTACGTCATTATATGTAATAAATACCATAAATGCCATTAACGCACAAAATCCTATCATATTTAACATAGCTTCTTTGTCTGCATTTATTTTCTTTCCGCCTCTTATCCATTCAATAAAAAGTAATAATAATCTACCTCCATCTAATGCAGGGAATGGAACTAAGTTTATTATACCTAAGTTTAAACTTATTACAGATCCTAAGTATAATAAGTTAATTATACCCATTTTAGCAGCATCAGAAACAAGAGTTATCACACCTATTGGACCTGCAACAGAATTAGTAAATCCTCCTGGCACAGTACCAGTTATCATTTGTTTCAAGAAAGTCACCATCTGAACAATCATTTGACCTGTTGTCGTAAATGAATCCCTTATAGCATTTACAAAGTTTTTATCTCTCTTACAAGTAACCCCCACTTTGTAACTTCCATCTTCACCTAATTCTGGCTTTAAATTTGTTTTTATCTCTTTATTATCTCTTTCTACTACTAAATTTAATTCTTTACCATTAGATGATGCGATTTCATCTGTAAATTCATTCCATGAATTTATGCTTTTTCCATCAACTTTTTTAATTATATCTCCAGTATATAAATTAGCTTTCATTGCTGGGCTGTTATCAATAATTTGATCTAATGTAGTCGTTGGAGATCCAATATAAATAAATACTGGAATTAAAAATAATATCGCAAGTATTAAATTAAAAAATGGTCCTGCAAAAATAACACTTGCTCTTTGTAATATGGATTTTTCACTAAATGATCCAGGTTTGTTTGATTCTTCATCTTCACCTTCCATAGATACATATCCACCTATTGGTAGTGCTCTTATTGAATACAATGTCCCATTTTTTTCTTTACCATATATTTTAGGACCCATACCTATTGAAAATTCATGTACGGCTACTCCATTTTTCTTTGCAAGAAGAAAATGACCTAATTCATGTATTAAAATAATTACACCAAATAGTAATAACGCTATAACTATTGTCATATATTCACCTTCCTAGTTTTACTAAAAAAATTAATCAGTTATTTTTTAGTATATTTGCTAAAAATTTTCTTGTTTCTTTATCAACTTCTAGAATATCATCTAAAGTTGGATTAGTTCTATTTTTATGTTCTTTTAAAGTTCTTTCTATATAATATGGTATGTCATAAAATCCAATTTTATCATTTAAAAATTCATTTACTAAAACTTCATTTGCAGAATTTAATGCAGCACAATATGTACCACCCATTTTTAATGCATCAAAAGCCAGTCTTAAACACGGAAATGTTTCCATATCTGGCTCTTCAAAAGTCAAAGTAGAAGCTTTCCTAAAATCCAATCTTTCAAAATCAGTTTCTAGTCTATCTGGATAAGTTAAAGCATACTGGATTGGTAGTCTCATATCTGGACACCCAAGTTGTGCCATAACTGAACTATCTCTAAACGATACCATTGAATGAACTATACTTTGAGGGTGTACAACAACTTCTATATCTTCTACCTCCACATCAAATAACCACTTAGCTTCTATAACTTCAAGACCTTTATTCATAAGTGTAGATGAATCTATACTTATTTTTCTTCCCATGTCCCAGTTAGGATGTTTAAGTGCTTGTTCTTTTTTAACATTTATAAGGTCTTCTTTTTTCTTACCCCTAAATGGTCCACCTGATGCAGTTAATATAATTTTTTCTATTTCTTTTCTATTTTCTCCATTTAAGCATTGAAATATAGCACTATGTTCACTATCAACAGGTAATATTTCTACATTATTTTTTCTAGCTTCTCTCATTACTAATTCACCTGCTGTTACTAACGTTTCTTTATTAGCCAGTGCTATCGTTTTTTTAGATTTAATAGCAGCCATTGTAGGAACAAGACCTATCATACCAACAACTGCCGTCAAAACAACATCAACTTCCTCAAGTTCACAAATTTTAACTAACCCATCCATGCCACTAAGAACTTCTACATCTATATTTTTAGGAATCATTTCCTTTAATTTATTTGCACTTTTTTCATCATAAACTGCCACATATTTAGGACAGAATTCTAAAATTTGTTCTAACAGTAAATCTACACTACTATTTGCAGATATGGCTACAATCTCAAACTTATCTTTATTATTTCGTGCAACATCTAAAGTTTGAGTACCTATAGATCCTGTAGAACCTAAAATAGTAATTTTTTTCATATGTAATCCCTTTCTAACTATATTAATTATTGTTTCTTCATCTATGTATTATACCACTATTATCATTATAATTTACAATATTCATTAAAAATTCAAATGCAATACAGTATTTTTTAATTGAAATGATATTTAATTTAATAGAGTAAATAATTTTATATAAATATACAAAATAAAAAGCTCCAGTCAAACTGAAGCTAAATTAATTAATTAATAAATAAATTTATCACACTATACACAAATGGTGATACTAAGATAACACTATCAAATCTATCTAGTATTCCTCCATGTCCAGGTATTAATTTACCATAATCTTTTATACCTACATATCTTTTGATAGATGAAGCAAATAAATCTCCGAATTGAGCAACAATGCTACCAAAAAATCCCAGAAAAATTATTACTGCTAAATCAATTTTAAAGAAATAGCCAAATACCATACATATTAATGTAGATCCTAATATTCCTCCAACACTTCCTTCTACAGTCTTCTTTGGACTAACTTTTGGTATTAGCTTATGTTTACCAAATAAATACCCCGAAAAATAAGCAAACGTATCTGTCATAAAGGCAATAATAAATATTAGCCATACATAAATTTTACCCATATCAAAATTATCCATAGTTAATACTATAAAATCTATCAATATTGCCACATAAAATATACCAAAAAAAGTTACTATAATATCTATTATATTTCGTCTTACTCTTAATATTGATACAATAGAGATTAAGAATAAGATGAAAACCATAGAATAAGTATAAAATATCGGTAGTTTAAAATAGTTCTTTATTAGTAAATAAAAAGAAAAAATATAACCTATATAATATAATGGCTTTATCTCTTTTTGTTCAAATGCTTTGTAAAACTCATTTATGGCAATTGAGATTATTATAGCTTCTCCTATATATAAAGGAAGTCCTCCAAGTATTATAAGGATAAATAATGGAACTAATAATAATCCAGCTACAATTCTTGTTCTCATAAGTATTCTCCTTATTTAATTCCGCCAAATCTCCTGTCTCTATTTTGATAAGTATAAATAGCTTTTTGAAGCTCTTTCTCATCAAAATCTGGCCAATGAAGATTAGTAAAATAAAACTCTGCATAAGCAACTTCCCATAGTAAGAAATTACTTAATCTTTGTTCTCCACTAGTTCTTATAACTAAATCTGGATTTGGAATACATTTTGTACTTAAATGATTCGTAATGGTGTCTTCATCAATTTCTTCTATACTTATTTTACCCTCTTTAACATCTTTTACAATATCTACTAAAGCATTTTTTATATCAAGTCTTCCCCCATAATTTAAAGCTAAATTTAAGTTACAACCTGTATTATCCTTAGTTAATTCTATTGCATATTCAAGTTCTTTTATACATTGACTTGGTAATTTTTCTATATCACCTATTACAGTTAACTTAACATTTTCTTTATGTAATGTTTTTACCTCATTTTTTAAATAAGCTGCTAGTAAACCCATTAAAGTATCTACTTCAAGTTGTGGTCTTTTCCAGTTTTCTGTAGAAAATGCATATAAAGTAACATATTTAACATTTAGTTTTTTGCACTCTCTAAGCACAGTTCTAATAGTTTCTACACCAGCCTTATGGCCAGCTGTCCTTGGTAGAAATCTACTCTTAGCCCATCTTCCATTACCGTCCATTATGATAGCAATATGTTCAGGTACTTTTTGTAAATCTATATCATAAAACAAATCATTTTTCATATTCATCTCCAAATATTATTTCTGACTCCTTATATTAAGGAGCCAGAAAAGTAAGTCACAAATAATTCTACATCATCTTCTTTTTGAGTAATTTTAATTACCCTAGGATAAATAAGTTTATCTTTATCCTTATTACCTTGAAGAATAGTTATAGTATATTTTATATTTTTATCATTAAAATACTTTTTCACATCATCTAAATGAAGGCCTAATAGCTCATAATATTTATTCAAAATTATACCGCCATTATATCTTGTTCTTTAGATGCTAGTAAAGTATCTATATCTTTTGTATATTTATCAGTAAGCTTTTGCACATCATTTTGTGCTTTCTTTAAATCATCCTCAGTTATTTCGCCTTCTTTTTCTAACTTTTTAAGTTTATCGTTAGCGTCTCTTCTTTCATTTCTTATTCTTACCTTGAATTCTTCTGAAGCTTTTTTCGCTTGTTTACATAATTCTTTTCTTCTTTCTTCTGTTAATGCTGGAACACTTATTCTTATAACATCTCCATCATTAGTAGGATTTAATCCTAAATCTGAGTTTCTTATCGCTTTTTCAATTTCTTTCATTGCACTTTTATCCCAAGGATTTATCATTAATGTTCTTGGTTCTGGTACTGATATAGATCCAACTTGGTTTATTGGAGTTGGAGTTCCGTAGTAATCTACTCTTATTTTGTCTAACATTTGTGCATTAGCTCTACCTGCTCTTATAGTTGAAAATTCAAATTTTAGAGCTTCTATTGTTTTATCCATTTGTTGTTGTAAGTTTTTTTGTATTTCTTTCATTTTTGCTCCTCCTTCTTTAACATAAAAGTATTATTAATTTACTGTTGTTCCTATATTTTCTCCGTACACTGCTTTTAATATATTCTCTGTTGTTAGTTCAAATACCTTTATTGGTATATTATTGTCCATACATAAAGATGTAGCAGTTGAATCCATTACTTTTAATTCTTTTTGTAATACTTCTATATACGATAATTCATCGAATTTTTTAGCATCTGCATGTAATACTGGATCTTTATCATATACTCCATCAACTTTTTTAGCAAGAAGTATTATTTCTGCCTCCATTTCAGCTGCTCTTAAAGCTGCAGCTGTATCAGTTGAGAAGTATGGATTACCTGTTCCCGATCCAAATATGACAACTCTATCTTTTTCAAGATGTCTTACAGCTCTTCTTCTTATATATGGCTCTGCAATTTCTTTCATTTCTATAGCAGTTTGAACTCTAGTTTCAACTCCTATATTTTCTAATGCATCTTGTAGAGCCATAGAATTCATTACTGTAGCAAGCATTCCTATGTAGTCTGCTGTAGTTCTATCCATACCCTCAGAAGTTCTTCCTCTCCAGAAGTTTCCTCCTCCTACTACTACGGCAACTTCAACACCAATTTCTTGTACTTTTTTAATAGCAATAGCTATCTCATTAACAACATCATTGTTTATTCCAAAACCTTTATCACCAGCTAGTGCTTCTCCACTAAGCTTTAGTAATACTCTTTTGTACTTAGGTTTACTCATAGAAATCCTCCTATTCTCCATCTCAAATATATTCTCTTATTTTTATTTATCTGTTTTTTAAAAAAGAGAACACATAAGTGTTCTCTTTTGGTTAATTATTACTTAAGTTGCTTAGCAACTTCTTCAGCAAAGTTTTCTTCTTTCTTTTCTATACCTTCACCAACTTCGAATCTTACAACTCTACCAACTTGTATGTCTGAACCAACTTCTTTAGCTACGTTAGCAACTAATTTTTTTATAGTTAAATCAGAATCTTTTACGAATGTTTGTTCTAATAAGCAAACTTCTTTTAATTCTTTTTCTAATCTACCTTTAACCATTTTTTCTACTATGTTAGCAGGTTTTCCTTCGTTTAATGCTTGAGCAGTTAAAACTTCTGTTTCATGAGCTATATAAGATTGATCAACATCATCTCTTGAAACATATTTAGGATTCATAGCTGCAACTTGCATAGCTATATCTTTTCCCATTGTTAAAACTCTTTCATCTTTTGCTTCAGTTAATAATTCAACTAAAACACCTATTTTTCCAGCTCCGTGTATGTATCCAGCTATTTGACCTTCAGTAGTTATTTTTTCAAATCTTCTGAAATCTAATTTTTCTCCTATTTTAGCTATTCTATCATTTAAAACATCTTTTAATGCTTTACCTTCAGCATGAGTTTCAGCTAATAAAGCTTCTATAGTATTAGTTTCTGTACCTAATGCCATTTGTGCAGCTTCTTTAACAAAAACTTTGAAATCTTCGTTTTTAGCAACGAAGTCAGTTTCTGAGTTTACTTCTACTATTGCAGCAGCAG
>NZ_JAGHFM010000203.1 GCF_017888745.1 Terrisporobacter sp.
ATAGTTGATTTAGCTTGTGCACTTGCTCAAAATACAAATGAAAGATTCCTTCTTATAGTTCCAAATGAAGGTGCTATAGAAAACTTTGATAGAACAGCAATGGTTGAAATACCTTGTATAGTAGGTAAAAATGGATATGAAAAAATATGCCAAGGTTCTATACCTCAATTCCAAAAAGGATTAATGGAACAACAAGTAAGTGTAGAAAAATTAGCAGTAGAAGCTTGGATAGAAGGTAGCTACAATAAGTTATGGCAAGCAATTACATTATCAAAAACAGTACCAAGTGCAAAAGTAGCAAAACTTATATTAGATGATTTAATAGAAGCAAATAAAGAGTACTGGCCAGAATTAGTATAAATATTAGTGTTTTAAGGATGACTATAGAATGTTTGGACTATTTAATAAAAATAAAAAAGAAAAACAAAGAAAATCAATAAAAGGATTTTACTCTATGATAGATGGGGATAGCATAGATTTATCTGAAGTTGATGATGAGATGTTTTCTAATAGAGTTTTAGGTGATGGTATCGCTGTAAAGCCAACATCAAGTACTGTTGTTTCTCCTTGTGATGGTGAAGTAACACTGGTTTCTGAAACTAAACATGCAATTGGTTTGAAGAATGAGGACGGAATAGAAGTATTAATTCATATAGGACTTGATACAGTAAGTCTAAATGGTGAAGGTTTTGAAACATTATGCAAAACTGGAGATCAGGTGAAAGTTGGTAAACCATTAGTTAAAGTAGATAGAAAATTATTAAAAGAAAAAAATATTCAAGATATCACTATGATGGTTTTTGTTGAACAAAATGGATATACACTATCTAATTATCATACCAATAAGTCAGTAGAATCAGGAAAAAGTTTATTAGTAGAGTATGAATAATAATCAATTTATATATAGATTGAAACTTACATTTTTCGGTGTAATTCTTATAGGAATAGGAGTAGCTTTCTTAAGGGGATCAGGGTTTGGAACTGATCCCTTTACTATGATGAATTTAGGGATAAGTAAAATTATTGGAACTTCTTTAGGAGTATTTCAGTTAAAGCTTAATGTAGTATTATTCTTTATAGTATTAATATTAGGAAGAAAGTATATTGGTATAGGAACAATTACTAATATGGTATTGGTAGGATTTATATCAGATTTATTTTCTTTATTTATTTCCAATGGATATTCAATTGAAGTGAGAATAATACTGACTGTATTAGGTATTATTACGATATGTTTGGGTGTTTCAATATATTCATCTGCAAATTTTGGAGTAGCTCCATATGATGCAATTGGTTGGGTAATAGAAGATGTAACTAATCATAGAATTAAATTTAAAATATCTAGAATAGTAACAGATACAATTTGTGTTATCATTGGCTTATACTATGGAAGTATTATAGGAGTAAATACATTTATAATGGTATTTTGTACAGGTCCACTAGTACAGTTTTTTACACAAAAAATATCTAATTATAAATTAAATGTATGGAGTAAATAAGCACTTAAGAGAATAATAGAGAGTGATGAGTTAATAGTAGCTTATCACTCTCTATTATTATATAGATATAGCAAATTTTTTAGTGGTAAGGTATAATTTAAATTATAATAAAAATATATTTTATAGGGGAATTATACGAAAGATTGGGGTCACATATGAAATTAGAGGAATTAATAAATCAACATTATGATCATCTCAATGAAAATGATTTTTATATTTGGAACTATATATCAAAACATAAAAAAGAGTGTGAAAAGCTTGCTATTGATCAATTGGCATACAAGTGTAATGTATCAAGAACAACTATTCTTAGATTTGCTCAGAAAATCTCTTTAAAGGGATATAGTGAATTAAAGTTATATTTGAAGTTAGAAAATCAACAAGCAAAAGAAAGCACAAATGAAATTGAAATGGTATGTGATACTTATTTTAATGTAGTTAAAAGTATAAAAGAGAAAGATTGTACAGAAATTTTTGAAAAAATGGATTCAGCCAGGAATATATATGTTTATGGTGTTGGAATGGTACAGTCATCTATTAAAAAAGAACTTAAGCGTATTTTTATGTCAGGAGGAAAGATACTTTATGACTTAAGTGGATATAAAGAATCGGAATTTTCTTTAAATACAGCTACTTCTGAAGACTTATTTATTATTATATCAGTATCTGGTGAAAATCAGTTTATAATTGATTTTGCATCTAAGTTGAAAGTAAGAAATATACCGATTATTTCTATTACTAGGTTGAAAGAAAATACTTTATCTCAAATTAGTGATTATAATTTATATATATCTTCTGTCACTTTTCCTAAACCAATAAATGGAACAATGTATGAATCAGTTACGTCTTATTTCATACTTATTGAAATTTTATTTTTAAAATATATAGAATACAAAAAAGGGAGAGCTGAAATTTAAGTATGGATATGAGACTAGAAACATTAATTTATGATAATTATAAACGTTTAAATGAAAATGACAAACATATATGGAGTTATATACTAAACAATAAAAAATCCTGCGAAAGTATGTCTATACAAGAGTTAGCATGTAGCTGTAATGTTTCTCACACTACGATTTTAAGGTTTGCACAAAAACTAGGATTAAATGGATATAGCGAATTGAAATTTTATTTAAAATTAGACAATAATAAAAAATATGATTTAGAGAAAGTTAATATTATGGGTTTGTCAGATGATATAAATAGAACTATGGATATGTTAATACAAAGAGATTATTCAGATTTATTTAGTCTATTAGATAATTCTGATAGAATTTATGCCTATGGTTCAGGTCAAATGCAAAAGAGTGCTGTAGAAGAATTTAAAAGAAATTTTCTTAGTATGAACAAATTAGTTAATATTATAGAAGGAAGTGAAGAGGTTAAGTCAGCACTTAATTATATTACGGAAAATGATGTTGTATTTTTATTCTCTCATTCTGGTGAAAACAAATTTATGAATAGTTTTGCAGAGAATCTAAAAAATAATGACATAAGAATAGTATCAATAAGTAAAAGTGGAAATAATACATTATCCAAGTTAAGTGATATAAATATTCAATTTTATACACGTGAGCTAGCACAGATAGGTGAGAATTTACCCATATTTTCTGGATCTCAATTTTTTATTATATGTGAAATTTTACTGTTAAAATATTTAGAGTACAAAAAACTTAAGTAAAATTTACAACTAGATATGTGAAAATTAGATAGATTTTATATTATATATTCCTAAAAAACACTAAATTATGAAATAGAAAATAAGGTTAAAAAAGCAATTGGATTTGAAATTTTATTTCCAGTTGCTTTTTTATTCTAAGTAGTTTGTTTGATTTAAATTGATAATTTAGGAGATATAAAGATTGTATTAATATAAGTTTCTTAAATAGATTTATCCTTAGAATTTTTAAAAAATATATTTTTATTCATAATATATTCAATCAAATAACCCATTACAATTATGCCAGGCAAATCAATCAAAAACCTAACAAGAGTGAATTTATATCCAAGCCCTCCTATTTCAAATAAAATAGTAGAAAGTTTTATTACACACCAAGCATTTAAAAAAATCATGATATTAGAAAGCTTCACACCTTTATCAGAAAGTACTTTAGTAAAAGGAAAGGCTGCATACATTGGTCCAGCGGCTAAAGATGCAATTAAAATAGATAAAAATACACCGAGCACTCCAGATTCTTTTCCCATATATTTCATCATAGATTCACGAGATATCCATACATCAATCAGACCAAGCATAATCATAATAGGTGGAAGAACTCCAAGCATTTGCATTACACTAGAC
>NZ_JAGHFM010000204.1 GCF_017888745.1 Terrisporobacter sp.
TCACCCGTCCGCCGCTCTTTACCGAAGTAAATCGCTCGACTTGCATGTGTTAGGCACGCCGCCAGCGTTCATCCTGAGCCAGGATCAAACTCTCAAATAAAAGTTGTTACCTGCTCAGATTAATCATCATCTGAATATCTGGCTTGGTTTGTTTGTGTTTAATTCTTAAAGAATTAATTTATTGTTAACCTACTGTTTAATTTTCAAAGTTCTTATTCATTTCAGCTTCTTAATTTTACCAAAGCTTTTTTTCTTTGTCAACAACTTTTTTCAAAACTTTTTCAAGTTATTGACCGTTTCATCAACAAGTAATACTATATCATCTAACGACTTATACGTCAACAACTTTTTTCAAGTTTTTTGTTGATTTTTTGTCCTCGTCTCAAGGACAAGTAATACTATATCATTATATTCTTATATGGTCAATACTTTTTTATAAGTTTTTTTATTTTTTCTAAGATTAGTGTTTACTCTTTTTACTTTTTTATACTTTTAAATTCAAATTTACCTAATATATATATCTCTATATACCTGTTAATTGCTTAATTCTTTTCAAGTCAAAACCTAATACATCTTGTCCATCTATAACTATAACTGGAACTGATAAGTATCCTTTTTTTATTAGTTCTCTTTTGTATTCTTGATTAGAAGATATATTATATTCCATATATTCTATATTATTTTCTATAAAAAATTCCTTAGCCATTTTACATTGTCCACAAGTGTCACTTGTATATATTTCCACTTTTTTCATCGATTAGCCTCCTTAAATATGTTTATTACCTTGTTTTTTTTTCAATATTGTATTAGATTATTATTAACTTTATTATTAAATAATCCAATTGATACTTATTAGTATTTTGTTTTAAAGTACTTTTTATATTACATAAATTTATCAAATAATGCAATATAACTCTACAATTTATAGGAGGTTTTTATTATGCACAAAAAAGTTTTAATAATGTCAGCTTCTACCGGTGGCGGACATAATAGAGCTGCTAGAGCGATAAAAGAAGAATTAACTAAAAAAACAATAAATGGTATCACTATTGAATGTGAAATAATAGATAGTTTAAAAATTGTAAATGGAACTATGGATAAATTAATTTCTAGAGGTTATGAAAAATCCGCAAAATATACTCCTAAGGCTTGGGGAGGTGTATATAAATTATCAGAAACAAGTTTAGTATCTAAAAATGAATTTAAGGATAACCCCCTGACTTCTCTAATGTCTAGAAAATTAAAAAAGCTTCTTGATAATACTAAACCTGATTTAATAATAGGTACTCATCCTTTCCCAATGATTGCATTGAGTACATTAAAAAAATATTCAGAGTTGTATTCTAATTCTGAGTCAAGTTCGTTTACAGAAGCCATACATAAATATTATCACAATTTAAAAGTACCACCTTTAATAACTGTACTGACTGACTATACTACTCATTCAGCTTATATACAAAATGAAATAGATTATTATATTGCAGGGCATGAATATGTAAAAGAATTACTAATAGAAGACGGTATAGATTCTCAAAAGATTAAACCTTATGGTATACCAGTTGAAAAATCTTTCTTATGTCATAGAGATAGACATGAAGTTTTATCAGAAC
Source organism: Terrisporobacter sp. (assembly GCF_017888745.1). Classification (GTDB taxonomy): domain Bacteria; phylum Bacillota; class Clostridia; order Peptostreptococcales; family Peptostreptococcaceae; genus Terrisporobacter. The sequence goes on from NZ_JAGHFM010000204.1 coordinate 1,611, forward strand.
TAAATTTAGATCCTAGTAAGTTTACTGTTCTTTTAATGGGGGGTAGCTTTGGTGCTGGTAGCATAAAAGATACTTTATCAGAGCTAATTTCTATAAATAGAGATTTTCAAATAATAGTAGTCACAGGTAGAAATAAATCATTAAAAGAGAAATTAGAGAAAACATTAATCTCTAATGAACATAATCTAGATAAAAAAATATGTGTGCTTGGATTTACAGATAAAATGAATGATTTATTAGCCTCTGTAGATATATTAGTTTCAAAACCAGGTGGCCTTACTACTACTGAATCTCTATTAAAAGAAGTTCCTATGATAGTCCCTTATTTTATCCCAGGACAAGAAGAGGAAAATCTAGACTTTTTATCTAACTGTGGAGCTTCATTAAGAACTTCCAAAAAATATACATTATCTATTTTACTAAAAGTTCTTATAGATAATCCTGATAGAATAGAAATGACAAAACAAAATATAAGATCTATAAAAAAGCTTAATGCTTCACAAGACATAGCTAAATTAGCCTTTGATATACTTTCCGGGCAAAATTAAAATAAGCGTATGAAAATTTATAAATTTTCATACGCTTTTATTGTCTTAATATGGTTCATAAAAATCTTCTTCATAATCATACTGATAATTCTTATAATTATTCCTAAAATGTCCACTATTTTGATTCTTATTAAAAGATTTTTTACTCTTCTTGCCGTCTAATAAATCTTTGTATGTGTTTTTAATTTTGTCCTTAGATTTAATTTTTTTCTCTCTTTTTTGTTTCATTGCATTATGTTCTTCTAAGTTCATAGTCGATTTCATACTACACCCCTATATTTTTATATAATTACTACAATTAATATAATTATATAATACTAATATACTTTGTTCAATAAATTAAATTTTATGACTATATTATTTTATAACGCAAAATAAGACCAAGGATTTAACCTTAGTCTTATATCTCTCTTCTACCTTCTAATGCTTTTGATATAGTAACTTCATCAGCATATTCTAAATCTCCTCCTACAGGTAAACCATGAGCTATTCTAGTAACCTTAATTCCCATTGGTTTGACAAGCCTTGCTATATACATAGCAGTAGCTTCTCCTTCTATAGTAGGATTAGTAGCCATTATTATTTCTTTTACATCTTGATTAGCTAATCTAGTAATTAACTCTCTTACTTTTATCATATCTGGTCCTATACCGTCCATAGGAGATATAACACCGTTTAGTACATGATATTGTCCTTTAAACTCTTTAGTCCTTTCCATAGCAGCTACATCCCTAGGATCTTCTACTACACAGATTACACTAGAATCTCTATTAGGATTAGAACACATACTACAAGGATCCTTATCTGTTATATTACAACACACAGAGCAATACTTTATCTCATTCTTTGCTCCTAATATAGCTTTTGATAAAGACTCTACATCATTTGTATTCATGTTTATTACATGGAAAGCTAATCTTTGTGCTGTTTTTCTGCCTACACCTGGTAGTTTAGAAAACTCCTCTATAAGCCTATTGATAGGCTCAGTATAAATTTGCATATTTATCACCTACTAGAATAATCCTGGAATATTCATTCCTCCAGTAACTTTACTCATTTGATTTTGTTGCATATCATCAATTTTTCTTAAAGCCTCGTTTACAGCACTTATTACTAAGTCTTGTAACATTTCTATATCATCTGGATCAACTACTTCAGGTTTTATAGTCATATCTATAACTTCTTTTTTACCATTAACTTTAACTGTAACAGCTCCTCCACCTACTGAAGCCTCAACCTCTTTTTGTTCTAATTCTTCTTGCATCTTTTGCATATTTTCTTGCATTTTTTGAGCTTGTTTTAATATCGCATTCATGTTTCCTGGCATTCCACCAAATCCTTTTTTAGCCATGTTATGTATTTCCTCCTTAAATTTATGATTTTATATTATATCATAATATAATTTTTATCATTTATTATATTATTTTTCAATACTATCTTTTACCTCTAATATATTTTCATCCACTATACTTTTTAAAATTTCTTCTCCTTTATCTTTTTTATTATCAGATATTTCAAAGTTCATATTTGATACTTCAGATTTTAGTAGTATTTGAAGATTAAAACTTCTATTAAGAACTTTCCTTATTATTCCTTCTACATATTCCATAGTTTCTTTTGAACTAAGCCTTGATCTTGCAAAAGAGAAATTATCATTAAATATAATATATAGTGTACTCTTATTAACATTAAAGCTATTAACTTCTTTTAAAAGAGCATATATATTAGGTTTTTTGTCTTCTTTTATTTTTTGTATAATTTTTTTCCATGATGATTCTACTAATTTTACATCGTCACTCTTTACATCTTCATATACCACTTCTTCTTTAACTACTTCATTACTATTTTCTTCATCTATCTCGGATTTAGATATATTTTCATTTTCTTCTTTGACTGATACAACTTTAATATTGCCAGTTTCTATTATTTTTTCTAAATTCTCTATCCGTTTAATTAAAGCTTCTTTACTTTCATCAAACATAGGTTGACCTATTTTCATAATAGTAACTTCAGCTAATATTCTAGTATTAGAAGAGGATTTCATAGAGTCTTGGGTTTCGGATAATATATTTAATATTCTTATTAAATCATTTATCTCAATATTTTTTGCTTGTTCTTTTAATCTATCGATACTCTCTTCTGGTAATGATATTATTTCCTCTAAATCTTTTGATACTTTGCATACCATTATATTTCTAAAATGATCTATCAGATCATTTATTAAATTTCTTATATCTTTTCCCCAAACAATGAATTCATTTAAAATTTGAAGAGATTTTTTTGTGTTCTCATCTATTATAGCTTGAGATAATTCAAAAAGCTCATCTATATTTACAGTCCCAAGTAATTCTATTACATCATCATATTCTATCTTATCATTACCAAAAGACATACATTGATCTAATATACTAAGAGCATCCCTTAAAGCTCCCTGTGAGTTTCTAGCTATTAAACTTAACGCTTTGTCTTCGGCTTCTATGTTTTCTCTTTTACATATATATGCCATCCTATTGGCTATATCTTTTGATGATACTCTTTTAAAATCGAACCTTTGGCACCTAGATAGTATAGTCGCAGGTATTTTATGTGGCTCAGTTGTTGCTAATATAAAAATAACATATGATGGTGGTTCTTCTAATGTTTTTAACAATGCATTAAAGGCTCCTTGAGATAGCATATGCACCTCATCTATTATGTACACCTTATATTTTGCTTTTGAAGGAGTATATTTCACACTTTCTCTTAACTCCCTTATATCATCTACACTATTATTAGATGCAGCATCAATTTCTACTATATCCATGATGTTATCATTTAAAGTGTCCTTGCATATATCACATTCATTACAAGGCTCTTCATTTATAGAATTTAAACAATTCACTGCTCTAGCAAATATTTTCGCTGTAGATGTTTTACCTGTACCTCTTGTTCCTGAAAATAAATATGCATGGCCTATATTATTATTCTTTATTTGATTTTTTAAAGTTTTTACTATATGTTCTTGACCAACTACATCTTCAAAGTTTTTAGGTCTATATACTCTATACAATGCTTTATGCATATTTACATCTCCTTCAAACTAATTTCACTAATTTTCAAAGCATATCTATAATTTTTTCCAATCAAGATACATTTATATCATATATTTTATAATAAATAAAAATATTTGTTAATTAAATTTTGATACAAAAAAATCCCTCATAAAGGGACCTATTTTTATATATAAATGCTGTACACCATCTATTGATTAATGCTTCACAGACGTTACCAAGACAGTTAGCTCAACTTAGGCACTCCTATGTCACATGTAAGGGTTCACTTACCGCTGCTTCCTTCCGGACCTGACGGAGTTCATGAGCTTACATTGCATAGGACCTAAGCATCAACACCACTTATCCTGGGCAGCTCTACAAAGCAAAAACCTCTAGATGGAATTCAATCCTGCTATAGCGGATTGCAGGTTACAGGGCACCGCTACCTCCCCATCTAGTACAGCAAAGTTACAATCATATTTATTTGTTGGCGGAGAGAGTGGGATTTGAACCCA
>NZ_JAGHFM010000205.1 GCF_017888745.1 Terrisporobacter sp.
ATTGCTTTATTAATGTTTTATGATATACGTAAACATTGTAAACGAGAAGAAAAAGAAGAAGTTAAAGAACCTTATAGAGGAAAGAAAAAGAAAAAAAAGAAGAAGAAAAAGAGAAAATAATAAGTATAAGATATTAATAATGAAGGGCTATGTTTTAAAACATAGCCTTTAATTTTTGTTAAGATAAACATATTTAGTAGTAGAATAAGATTTTCTTAAATTTTCTGGTTTCTTTAACTTACCCAAAGACTGTTTTTCTTTCAAGGTACCAATACTCACAATCATAAATCTCTTTCCCATTTTAAGGGAGATTATCTATATTTAATTTGAATATCTATTAAATTTTACATCAATGTTACATCTTAGAAAGGATATTAATATAACTAGATCCTATACTACATAAGTAGCTATACGTCAGAAGTATAATCTTAATATTTAAAAGGAGTAGAAAAATGAAAAATTATATAAAGATAATTACTACTGCTCTTTTATTAGGCTTAGGGATATTTTTTATTACAGGATATGAAAGGATAGGTATACAAGATAGTATTAACAATTATAAAGGTATGATTAATGTAACCAATAATAAGAATGAGATGAGATACAGAAATATTTTTGCTAAAAGGTCTCAAAATGAAGTTAGAAAACTTCTTATTAAGTATGGATTTCCAGAAGAAATTGTATATAAATATATAAAGCTTCTTAATAGAGTCTAATCAATACTATGAAAGTGAACACCCATTAAATATAGTTATGAGGAACTAAACTCATTAACTCCACATTACAAAGACGATGAATTTTCAAAAGTATGGTAAGAAGATTTTGAAAATAATTATTTCTATATGAATTGGTGTACTGTAGTTTATATTCTTTATAAAGGTTATTTTAGTACAAATTCTGAAAAGTAAGTTAATTGAGTTTGAAAATGGGTGAATTAATTATAGATTTAAATTTAAAACTAAAAACTAATATATGAAAGGGTAAAAAAATGCTAAAAAAAGCTAGACAACTATTTATTTGTTTATTAAGTATTACCATGCTAATTATATTTTCTCCATCTAAAGCATATGCTTCTTTAGTAATTGGAGGAGATGACTTTGAAATAATTGGTGAGGATATGATTAAAGAAAACACATCTGAATCGGATAAACCATATTTTTCTTTGGTTGAAGTTATGGAAAAACTAGGTGGAATTAAATCAGATAATAAAAAAAATAATACATTTCAGTATGTAATTTCAGATAAGAAAGAAAAAGATATCATAACTTTTGATAAAAATACCTCTAATATAAGTATAAATGGTATATTGTTAAAAGATAAATACTATGAGAAAGATAATAAAATATATGCGCCTTTTAGTATTTTTGATGAAATGAATACTTCTAGCATTGTAGAGTCTGGACTTATGGATACACTTATTGTATCACCATCTAATCCTAAGTATAATGATGTAACTGTTTATAACTTAGGTAAAGATAAATATTTATTATCAGATAATATATATAGTATATTAAATGAAGAAGATACATCAAAATATATGATATATAATAATACAGGTTCTATTACTGTTCCAAAGGGTAAAAAATTACCTCTTGTAATTTTCCTACATGGTTCATATCAAGGAACTGGACTATCAACATATTTTGATATTGGTTTTTCGGATAATATGAAGGCATTAGCCAAAGAAGGGTTCGTATCACTTGGTCTGAATTTAACACCCGTATACTCTTTAGAATCATTTGATTCTAATAGAAATTCACTATATAATGAACAAAAAGATTTATTTAGTAAAATATTAAAAAAACATATACAATCCCTAAAAGATGCTGTTAATAAAGGTAATAATATCTATGGCTTTGATATGAAAGATAAAGTTGATTTCAATAATGTTATTCTTGTTGGACATTCAAGAGGTGGTCAAAACCTATTTTTAGGTGATAAAATCTTAAAAGAAATGGGACTTAATATTAAAGGAAATATTTCTATAGCACCAGCAAACTACTGGCCAGCTTTTGATAAATATCCTGATATTCCTACTGGAATCATATTACCTCAACTTGATGGAGATGTTGTTACATTAGATGGACGTCAAATATTTGATACAATTCGATTACAAAAAAGGAAAAATGATCTTCAACTAATATATTTATATTCTGCTAATCATAATAACTTTAATAGTGTGAATTTTGATGAAGATAATTCATTTATTGATGAGGAGGGGAATATACTAAAAGAACCTATGTCAGGTGAAGATCAACGAGATTTTACAAGTAAATATATTGTAGATTTTGCTAAATCAAGTATTAAAAAAGGTAATTTATCATCAATATCACCTAGTGAAGATGGGATTTTATATAACCAAAAGGTTTTAATGAGTCTTGTTAAAGGTGGAAGTAAATCATTGTTTGATTCAACTTCTAACTCTGATTTTGGAATTATTTCTGGAAATTTCAAAAAAATTATAGCAAGTAAAGATAAAGAAAAAAATACTGCAGGAGATATAAGATTACCAGGAGTATCAGACTATTATCCTCTTGTATCACTTGAATTTAAAAATAAAAAAGATAAGGTTAGTTTTAAACTTAAAAATAATAATGATTTTACAAAATTTGATACTCTTTCTTTTGAAATTATGCAAGATTCAACATCTCCTATTAACAAAGAAAAAAATCAAATTCTAGATATAACCATTATTGACAAAAGTGGTGCCTCGCATACTATTTCTACAAAACCAAATAGCTATGCATTAGAGTATCAACCTGGCAAAATGGCCAGTATATTACTTGGTTATGAAGAAGCTGAAACAATGTATTCAAATATTACACCACTTTCAACGCTTATGATTCCTCTGGATGAATTTGATGATAAAATAGATATTTCAAATATTTCTACAGTTGAAATTTCACCATCTAAATCAACTAAAGAAGGTAAATTTATGTTACAAAGTATGTATTTATCTTCTATAAATAAGGATAATAACCCAAATAA
>NZ_JAGHFM010000206.1 GCF_017888745.1 Terrisporobacter sp.
CTTTCCCATACATCTTTAGGATAACTTGGTGAACAAACACCTTCATCAACTATATCTTGTGACATATTGTAAAGAATATCTTTATAATCAGTTTTTTCTTCTATACATCTAAAATGTTTTTTGCTAAATAAACTTAATATATATTGCTTAGGGTTTGATATGCTACCTATACGATCTGCAAATCTTACACTTTCCTTAATATTTAAATAATCTAATTCATCCAATATTTCATTTATAAGTATAACTGGAGCATTTGTTTTAAATTCTAGATTTGTTATTGAAAAAATCAAATCTGGTGAAAAATCTACTACTTCTTTTTCAGCTAACAAAGAAAATGTTTTTATTTCAGCATTTTGAAAAATTTCGCTCAGCTTTAATTTTATTAAAAACGCACTTCCTCCACCTGATGAACATATTATTGCTATTTTATATTTTTTATTAAAACTAGCTTCTTCTCGTTTCTCAAATGGTACAGCTATATGAGTTGCTATGAAACCTATCTCATCTTGGCTTATCTTTATATGATATTCACTCTCTATAACTTTTGAAAGCTGAATTGCCAAATTAAAAACTGTTGGATACTGCTGACTTATCTTAATTGAAAATGGATTCGTTATGTTATGTTCCCTTTTGGCACGCTCTATTAAAGATGCAATATGTAAATAAAGTAAATTAAAAAACTCTTTATCTTCTGAAAAATTAGTATTATATTTTTTATCTACACCTCTAAAAAATTCATGTATTATATATTGAAGCTTACTTTGTTCAACATTCATTATTTTAGTTTTTTTATTTTTAGTCTTGCGTTTGATAAACTCTTTTAAGTAATCGGTTTCCTTACTAGTAAGATAATTTTTTTTATCTTTAAAGATATTATCCAACAAATCACTTATCATTAAATTTTCTGCATCTCTTTTTAATGTATTAAAATTTTCTAAATCTCTTAAACTAGACTTTATGTATAAAATTACAATCTGAGCTAATATTTCTTCAAGTTCTGTCAAGTTTATTTCCAAATCATGTTCATTAAGTACATTTTTTATTGTACTTCTGATATCATCTAATTTCGAATTATCAATTATTTTATTTCTATATTCTGTTATATTTCTATTTTTTTTAGAATAAAGTCCTACTAACATTATTTGAATTGATTTGACAGATCCTTCTATCTTAATTCCATAATGGGCCTTACGTTCTAACTTCAATCCTGTATCTCTTAACTTTTCATCTAATTTTTTTAAATCATTCTTAATTTGAGATGAGCTTACTAGGAATTTCTTGCTCAACTTTTCTATAGTTTTATAGCCTTCATTTACCAAAAGCTCTACTATCATAGATTCTATTCGTTGTTCTGGATTCTCAATTAAGTATGAGGGTAGGCTTTTTAGGTAATGATCTAACTTTTCTTCATCTTTAAGATTTAAGATATATCCTAGTTTTGCTTTGTATTCTATTTTAAAACCATTACGTTCATCTATACTTTCTATATTCTTTATATCATTTCTAATAGTTCTAGTAGATACACCCAGCTTATTTGCAAAATAATCTAAATTTAAATACTCACTACTATTTCTTAATTCTTCAATAATAATTCGTTCTCTCATATACCCACCTCCCTCTATCTTATTGTTATATTTTAACAATACTATTTTATCTAAAAAACATTTTATTTTAAAATACAATTTCTTCCATATGATAGTGAAATTTATATCTCAATATATTTCACTATCATATTTAAAGACTATTTTTCACTTTTTATATAATTTAATTATATATATAATACTATAATGACAAAAGCCGATATTTTTCACTAATTATGTGAAAAAACTACACCATTATTTTTGTAAATAATATGTATTTATTTTTTATGCTTTATCTATAGATCCACATACAGCAATTTTTTCTTTTACAAATTCTTTTACTGATTGTCGTCCTGCTGCTCCATATTTTTTCGGATCTATAACTTCAGGATCTTCTTTTAAAACTTTTTTAACACCATTACTATATGCAATTCTTAATTCTGTTGCATAGTTGACTTTAGTAATACCTCTTCTTATACTTTCTTTTATAATTTCATCAGGTATACCTGACCCCCCATGTAGTACTAATGGTATTGAAACTACTTGTTTTATTTCTGATAATCTATCTAAATCTATTTTAGGCTCACCTTTATATAAACCATGTGCTGTTCCTATAGCTATAGCTAATGAAGAAACTCCAGTTTTTTCAACAAATTCTTTTGCTTCTTGTGGATCTGTATGAGCACTACCTTCTCCACCATCTAAATCATCTTCTTTTCCACCAACTTTTCCAAGTTCTGCTTCTACCGGTATAAAAGATGGTTTACAAGCATCCACTACTGATTTAGATAATGATATATTCTCTTCAAAACTTTCATGAGATCCATCTATCATTATTGATGTATAACCTGTTCTTAAAGCTTTCATTGCAAGTTCAAAACTTGAACCATGATCTAAATGCATTGCTACAGGCACTTTCGCTCTTTCTGCTGCAACTTTTGCATTTGCTAAATAGTAGTCAAGCCCTGCGTATTTTACAGTAGATGGAGTAGTTTGTAGTATGACTGGAGAATTTAATTCCTCAGCAGCTTCTATAACAGCCATTACCATTTCTAGATTTTCTACATTAAAGGCTCCCACTGCATAATTTCCTTCTTGTGCCTTTTTAAATATTTCTGTTGTCGTTACTAATGCCATATCGATACCTCCAAGATTTATTTAACTATTAGTCTTCAACTTCTTACTTATCATACTCATGTATTATTACACCTTTTACAACTCTATTTACTGTCCCTGTTGGTGATGGTGTATCTGGTTTATTGTTAACCTTTACTGATGTAAATAAAGATATAGTTTGTCCAAATAATATATATGGGAATGCAAGGTATACATCTGGTAATTTACTATATTTATTTTCAAATCCAAATCTTATTCCTGAAAAATCAGCTTCATTTTCTACTGATATTGCACAAGTAAGTTTGGCAATCTTATCCCCATTTATTTCCTCTAAAACATCTAGATCATATTTTCTTGTATATTCGTCATTAGATACAAATACAAATATAAGTGTATTTTCATCAATAAATGACTTTGGACCATGTCTAAATCCCATTGAAGAATCATATCCTGTAGCTATTTTTCCTGCTGTAAGTTCTAATAATTTTAACTGAGCTTCTTGTGTTAATCCTCCTAGACCTCCTGATCCTAGATATACCACCCTATTAAAATCTTTATTTATTAATTCATGTATTTCATCTTTTCTGCATATTACATTCTTTCCCATTTCTATTATTGAATCTACATATGCTTTTTCTGTCTCACTGTCTAAGTCATCAAATATTAATATTGCAGATAACATCATACAAGTGAAACTTCCTGTCATAGCAAAACCTTGGTCATTTGATTTTGATGGCATTAATAATAAGTAGTTATTTTCATCATTTTTAGTCATTTGAGCAAGTTTTCCTTCTGGGGCACAAGTTATGGCTAAATGATAAAAATCATCTACAATTTGTCTTCCTAAATTAAGAGCCGCTATACTTTCAGGACTATTTCCACTTCTAGCAAAAGAAACTAATAATGTTGGTACATCTTTTTTTAAGTAATCATATGGATTTGAAACTATATCCGTAGTAGGTATTGCTTCTATGATACATTTTTTCATGTCATTTTTCTTCTTTAAGTAAGGAAGAACTGAGTTTCCTACATAAGCCGATGTTCCAGCACCTGTAAATATAACTCTAAATTGTCCATGCTTCTTGCCTATATTTTCTATAAACCTATTTAAATTTTCTTTATTATTTCTATATATTTCATATGCTTCTGCCCATAAATCAGGTTGTTGCTTTATTTCTGTTGTTGTTATTATTGCACCTAAGTCTTTTAACTTTTGGTCTTCTAATTTAAACATATCACTTTTCCCCCTTCAGATTTTTGACAACCAATATTGATAATGTCGTTATAACCACTTTTTCAAAAAAAATAAAAGAATATATATCATACTCTAACTATTTTGGTTAAAAATTTATTATCTCCCAAGTGGTAGTTACCACTAAATATAAATTATTTTTACTTTTTTGTCAACACTAAAATATTTTATTTTTATTACATTTGGCCTAAATTAACTTTTTTACTTTAACTAAATCTTTATATTTTTCAATCTCTTCTAAATTTACAAACCCTGTTTCTATATTAAGAGCATTACTTATACCGCAAGCATTTGAAAGTTTAAGTAACTCTTCTACTTC
>NZ_JAGHFM010000207.1 GCF_017888745.1 Terrisporobacter sp.
AGGATTATTATGATGATTTATTAAAAAAGTTTTCGGATTCTAAAATGGATAGGTTTAATAAAAAGGCATCAAAAAAATTATCTTCGTTACTTATGAATAGTGCAGATGCTTATATAAATAATAAAATTACAAAAGAACATTATATGGGGCTTATCAATATGATTAACTCACTAAATACTATAAAAATTGATTCAACAAGTCTGATTGATTTAGCCAAAAGAGTAGATGAAATGTATAAAGAAGAAAATTTATCTTATGAAAAGGCATACTCTTATTTTCAAATTACATCAACGTTAAGAGGAGTTAAGCAAAATTTAGACGAATATAAACAACATATAAAAACACTATATGAATCTAGGGAAATTTATAAAGAGGCTACTAAGTACCAATCGATAAAAAAATATAATGAAGCAATAAAGTATTATGATAAAGTAATAGAAGAAGATGAAAAGTATTATTCATTAGCCCAAAATGCAAAAAAAGAGTGTATAAATACAATGTATGATTATTATATGGATAATGCTAAAAATCTTGCTAATGAAGGTAAATATGAAGAAGCTGTAAAATATTTAGGTTATTTAACTCCATATTATGATGAAGAAGAAATAGATGAACTAATTGAAGAATACAATGGATATATTTCTAATTATACAATGAGTACAGATGATATAATCAGTTTAATATCTAGAAGGGGAAACCTAAATAAAAATGATTTAGAAATAGTATCATACCTACAAACAATAAACTCTAGAAGATATTATTATGCAGAAGTAATAAAAGACAACAAAGTTATAAATGAAGTTTTAATTGATACTAAGAGTAAAAATATGTACTCATACAAGTCTGATAAAAAGGACTATGATTGTACTTATAGCGATGGATATTTTAAAATTGATGAAAATAGTGGACAAATAATTTTATCAATAGACAAAAATAAAGGTAGAAATATACTTGAAGAAGAACTTAATAGTGATGAAAAAAAATATAAGAATATTAAAGAACTAAACAATAGTGAAATTAAAAAATATAATAATAACGAGTTAAATAAGATGATAAAGAATAATGGTAATATTTATTATTATTATTTAGTCAATACAGGATGGTTCAAACCTAAAGAAGTATATATTGTAAATATATATAATAAAGAAATTTACACATTAACAGAAAATGGAGTTGAGCCTTATTAAAACTAATATCAGATATTTAACTATAATAAGGAGAATAGGATGAAGAAATTAAGGGGAATAAACCTAGCGATTATTATTTTAACGGCTATTTTATTCACATTTATTGGGTCATTTTATACTCAGATAAATAGTGATAAAATAGTTAAAAATACTTTTATTAGAAATATTAATGTAGGTAATTTAACTAAACAAGAAGCTAGAGCTATTTTAAGTAATGAAATTGATATAGATACAATTACATTTAAATATAAAGACAACACTTGGAAGGTAGAGCCTGAGGAAATAGATACAGATTATGATATAGACAAAACAATAGAAAATGCATTTAATATTAATAGAAAAGGAAATATATTCTCAAATATATTTGTGACTATGAAATCATATTTAGGTATTGAAAATGATGTAAACGTATCTTTAAATTGTAATGAAGAAAAAGTAAAAGCTAAATTAGAGGAAATATCAAAAGAAATAAATATAGAAATGGTTAATGCCAGTTTAGAGTTTGTAAATGGAAAGCCTAATGTGACAAAAGAAAAAACAGGAATAATATTAGATATAAAAGAAAGTATCAATCATTTTAAAAACTCCCTTCAAGAAGGATTACTAGAAGATGATTTGGTAGTTATTAAAGTTGAACCAGAAGTAAAAAGTGAAGATTTAAAAAAAGTAGATACTTTATTAGGATCATATAGTACAAGATTAACAGACTCAAGTGCAGGAAGAGTTGAGAATATTAAAATTGCTACTGAAAGAACTAGTGGTGTATTATTGATGCCGGGAGAAGAATTTTCTTACAACGAACATACAGGGAAAAGAACTGCTGAAAATGGATATAAAGATGCAACTGTAATAGTAAAGGGAGAAGCTATACAAGGCATAGGTGGAGGCGTATGCCAAGTTTCTACAACACTATATAACTCTGTACTATACTCAGGCCTTGAAATAGTGAAAGTAAAAAATCACTCTATTCCATCAAGTTATGTACAAAAAGGTAGAGATGCAGCTGTTACAGATACTGGGCTAGATTTTGTATTTAAAAATAATTATAGTCAGCCGATTTATATTAAAAATGTTTTTGCAAATAATACCATCATCTGTCAAGTTTATGGAAATAGCAAAGACAAGAAAAATATTGAAATAGTAACAAATATTGACAAAAAAACTTCTTTCTCTGTTAAAAAAGAAAAAGACTCAAGCTTAGAAGAAGGTGAAGAAAAAGTTATTGAACAGGGTAGAGAAGGCTATTCAGTATCAACATACAGGGTATACTATGATGAAAATAAAAATGAAATAAAAAGAGAAAAGGTTGCTACTTCGTATTATCCACCTAGACAAAAAGTAATTGCTATAGGAACTAAAAAGGAAGAGGATATAGATCAATCGCTTGATAGTGGAAATAGTGAAACAAATAGGCCACAAGGAAGCAATAGTGGAAATAGTACAACAAACAGACCAGGAAATTCTACAGGTAATAGGCCACAAGGAAGCAATAGTGGAAATAATACAACAAATAGACCAGGAAATTCTACAGGTAATAGACCACAAGGTAGCAATGGTGGGAATAATACAACGAATAGACCAGGGAACTCTACAGA
>NZ_JAGHFM010000208.1 GCF_017888745.1 Terrisporobacter sp.
ACGAAAAAATATTATTATAATAAAAAAAAATATTATAATAATAATAATAAATATAATAATATTTTTTATTATAGTGAAAAAACTTGCGAAATAATCATTACTATGATAAATTATTATTGAGATAAGATAAATCGTTTTCTCCGATGTATTATTTAATAAAGTTAAATATTAAGTTTATATTATTGGTAGAGCGGTTTGATAAATAGAATATATACATACATGGAGGATAAAATGAAAGATATTATTTCTGTTTTATTAACGTTTTTGCTTATAGCAATTGTAGTAAGGCTTGTTGTTAAAAAATATAATTCGGTATTTGTATTTTTAACATCAGGAGTAATAGTATTATTAGCATCAAGTTTAATAACGGGGACGTCAATTTTAGGAGAAAATACCGTAGGAAATGCAAGTATTGATGTATTTGTATTCGTAAAAGATACTTTTGTAAATAATGCATCTGGAACAGGTATGACATTAATGATGGTAACAGGTTATGCTTTATACATGTCTCATAAAATAAAGTATAGTAATGGCTATGGCTATGTAAGGTAACAGGTTATGCTTTATACATGTCTCATATGGGAGCAAGTACAAAATTAGCACAATTAGCAACAAAACCTTTATCAAAAATTAAAAATCCATATGTGGTTTTAAGTTTAGTATTTATATTAGGATGTATGTTAAAACTTGTTATAACAAGTCACTCGGGTTTATCAATGTTATTAGTTGCAACTACTTTACCAATATTACTTTCATTAGGAATTAGTAAATTAAGTGCAGCAGTAGTTATGATTTTTGCTGGATTCTGTGACTGGGGTCCAAATGACTCTTCAGCAATATTTGCTGCTGAAAACGTTTCAGGAATGCCGATAATGGAATACTTCATGTCATATCAAGGTAGAGTTGCAGGAATATTAATATTAATATTAGCAATATTTTTACCAATATATTTAAGTAAAATTGATAAAAAATTAGCTGAAAATCAACAAAATATATCTAAAGAAAATTTAAAATCAGAAGATTCTAACTGTCCAGCGTTTTTCGCATTATTACCAATAGTACCATTAGTATTAATCACTGTATTCTCGTTTATCGATACAATACAAATGGATGTTATTACATCTAATGTAATCGGTCTTGCAATAGCATTCTTATTAGAAATGATAAGAAGAAAAGATAGAAAAGCAGTTTGTGATGATTTTAATGTTGTTTTAAAAGCTATGGGTACATGCTTTGCAAACATAGTATCAATATTAATAGGTGCAGCAGTATTCGCAGAGGCTATAAAATTATTAGGTGGTATAACTATAGTATCTAATTTACTTGCATCAGTAGCAAGTTCACCAATTATAACAATGACTTTAATGTCTTTAATAACTTTTGGAGCAGGTATGTTACTAGGATCTGGAAATGCTTCTTGGTATGCATTTGGTCCATTAGTTCCGGATGTAGCAGCTCAAATGGGGGTACCTGCAACTACAATATCTTTACCAATGCAATTATCTTCAGGTGTAGGAAGATGTGTTTCTCCAGTAGCTGGAGCAATAATAGCAGTAGCTGGCATGGTAGATGTTGATCAAATGGATCTTATAAAAGCTTGTTCAGTTCCTGCGGCACTGACATTCGTAATGAATATGTTAATATCATACTTAATAGTAATGATGTAATAAATTACATAATCAAATAAATATTAAGTATATAAATTAAAAATATAATGAATTTATATACTTAATATTATTAATAAATTTAAATTACTAGGTTAACACTTTATATACGTTATATACGTTATAAATATTTAAAATTAAATTTTAGAATTTTTATTACATAGGGGGAAATAAAATGAATACTTTAAGACATGATTTTGATTTAGATGCACAAAGAAGAGGAACAGATGCTAAAAAATATGATCCATCTATAGTTCCAAATGATGTTATACCGATGTGGATAGCAGATACAGATTTTACTTGTCCACAACCTATAGTGGATGCTTTAGTAAAAAGAGCTAGCATGCCTCATTATGGATATCTATACTTAAGTAATGATTTCCAAAAAGCAATAATAAGATGGAATGAAGTTAGATTTGGTTGGAAAGGTTTATCTGTTGACATGATAGAATTCGTTCCTTGTATAATACCAGGAATGATATATGCAATAAGAGAATTTTCTAATATGGGTGATAAAGTAGTTATACAAACCCCTGTATATCCACCATTCCATGATGCAGTAAAAAATAATGGTAGACAATTAGTACATAATCCTCTTGTATTAAAAGATGGAAGATATGAAATAGATTTTGAAGATTTAGAAATAAAGTTAAAAGATATAAGAACTAAAATATTTATAATTTGTAATCCACAAAATCCAACAGGTAGAGTTTTCTCTAGAGAAGAATTAGAGAAAATGGCTAATCTTTGTTTAAAATATGATGTTCTTATGTTCTCTGATGAGATACATGAAGACTTAGTTTATTCAGGAAATAAACATATACCACTAGCAAGTATATCTGAAGAAATAGCACAAAATAGTATAACATTTATTAACCCAGCAAAAACATTTAACATAGCTGGATTTAGAACAGCAGCAGTTATAATTCCTAACTTAAAAATTAAGAAAGCTTTCCATGAAGCAGCACTTAAAAATAAAGCAATAGGAAGAAATATATTTGGAGATGTAGCATTAATAACAGCATACAATGAATGTGATTACTATGCAGATCAAATAATAGAATACTTAGAAGAAACTAGAGATATGATGGTTGAATTTTTTGAAACAAGAATACCTAAAATAAAAATGATAAAACCTGAATCAAACTTCTTAGTTTGGTTAGATTGTAGAGAATTAGGTTTTGAAAATCAAGCTGAAATAAAAGCTTTCTTTAAAGAAGTTGCTAAATTAGAATTAAATGATGGAACTTCATTTGGATTTGAAGAAGGTAAAGGATTTATGAGGATGAATATAGCGGCACCGAGAGCTGTTGTAGTAGAAGCTTTAGAAAGATTAGAAAGAGCGGTTAAAACTTTAGCTTAGGAAAAAATAATATTTTAGAGCATTGGGCTAGTTAATCTTTATAATTATAAGAATTAACTAGCTCAATTGATTCTTTAAGTATAAAGTTTTAATTTAATATTAAAAAATATATAGGGTGATTTTATGAATAAAGAAATTTTTGATAAAGTAGTATCAAAAGAATATCTTTTAGTTATAACAGATACTAAAGGAAATATATTATTTAAGACAGAACATAGTCCAGTATCTCAGTTTTATCAATCATACTATAAAAAAGAGATAGATTTAGGAGATAAAGAAATATTTGTATATTCAAATCAAATAGGTGTAGCATTAGCTACTTTATCTGAATTAGAAAATGTAGTAGGATACATTGGTAACCAAATTTCTGAACCTGCTAAATATTTAATAAATCAAACCGGTATAAAATATGATTATAATGAACAAATTGATTTGGTGAAATCTTCTAAGGACTCTTCTAAAGTGTGTCCTATAGAAGAGTGTCTATATAAAATGGAAGATGTTCAAGATAAAATTAAATTTTTAGAAGGTAAATACAAATAAAATATAGTATTAGTTTTATATTTAATGTTATGTTAGCAAGTAATGATATTAAATTTTAGAATATACATAAGAGGAGTAATGAAATGAAAGAGATAATAGAAACATCTAGTGCACCAGCAGCTATAGGACCATATTCTCAAGGAGTAAAAGTAGGGAATAAAATTTATACTTCTGGTCAGCTACCGATAAATATGTCTACAGGGGAACTTGAAGTAGAAATTAAAGCAGCTACAAAGGCTTCACTTGATAATTGTAAAGCTATTTTAGAATCAAGGGGAGCTAAAATGAGCGATGTGTTTAAAACAGTTGTATTCTTAAGTGATATGAATAATTTTTCGCAAATGAATGAGGTATATGAAACTTATTTTACTGGGGAGGCGCCAGCGCGTTCTTGTGTACAAGTAGCAAAATTACCGAAAGAGGCGTTAGTGGAAATAGAGGTTATAGCTGTTGTTAAATAAGGGATATAACTTAGTAAAATTAAATAAATAAATTTGTATTTAGATACTCCTTTTATAATGAGCAGTTAAAAGAATAAAACTGTTATTATAAAGGGAGTATATTTTTATGCACATTTTTAAAATTTAATAATATAATGTTATTTAAATAAGAATATTTTATGGTTTTTATCACTTGATGCTTGAAAGTGTTAACAAAAAGAGTATAATAATAATTAAAAAATCAAACAAAAATAAAAATCATAATACAAAATAAAAATATTAAAAATATTACCTTAATACTTATTTTAAAATATTAAGATAATTATAAGGAGGCATTTGATTATGAAATTAGTACCAATGAACAATAATTTTGGGGGAAATTTATTTGACAATATGTTTGATGAAATGTTTAGAGATCCATTCTCTGCAAATAAGAGAGTAGATAAAGTTATGATAACTGATATTCAAGAAAAAGATAATCAATATATCTTGGATATGGATTTACCAGGATATGAAAAAGAAGATATAAAAGCTCAATTAAAAGATGGATATTTAACAATAACTGCACAAAAAAATGAAATAAGTGAAGATAAAGATGAAAAAGGAGACTATATAAGAAGAGAAAGATATAGCGGTAAATGCTCTAGAAGCTTCTATGTAGGAGAAGGGGTTAAAGAAGAAGATATAAAAGCGAGTTTTAATAATGGAATTTTACAGTTAACATTTCCTAAACAAGCTGATAAAAAAGAAGATAATACAAAGTATATAACTATAGATTAGTACAAATATTTTTTTATAGAAATGACTAGCACTCAATAGTTGATATTGCTAATAAATGGTTCTATAATAAAAATAGGAATAGATAAAAATTATAACATGCTAATTTAAAAGTTTAAAATGCAAGGTTATTTATTCCAAACCTTGCATTTTAATTTTTAACTAAATAAATTTTTTACAAAGTATCAAAGGAGGATAAACATGGAAGTAACAAAAGGAAGTATTTCAATAGATACGGAAAATATATTTCCAATAATAAAAAAATGGTTGTATTCAGATAAAGATATTTTTATAAGAGAATTAATTAGTAATGGTTGTGATGCAGTTAGTAAATACAAAAGGCTTGCTTCATTAGGTGAAATTGAAGCTCTTCAAGATGAAAAATATAAAATAATAGTTTCAGTTAGTAAATCAAATAAAACTATTAAATTTAGTGATAATGGTATAGGTATGACAGCAGAAGAAGTTGACAAATACATAAATCAAGTTGCTTTTTCTGGAGCAGAAGACTTTTTCAATAAATATAAAGATAAAATGGAAGAATCAAATGATATAATAGGTCATTTTGGACTAGGATTCTATTCTGCTTTTATGGTATCTAGCAAAGTAGAAATAGATACATTATCTTATATAAATGGTGCAAAACCAGTAAGATGGATATCAGAAGGTGGAACTGAATTTGAAATAAGTGAATCTGATACAAGAACTGAGAGAGGTACTACAATAACATTAAGCCTTGCAGAAGATAGTGAAGAATTTTTAGATGAATATCATTTAAGAAGTATAATAAATAAATACTGTTCTTTCTTACCAGTTGAAATATATGTGGAAAATGAGGATGTAGAAGTAAAAGAAGGTGAAGAACAAACTGAACCTACACCTTTGAATGATACTAATCCATTATGGTTAAAGTCACCTAAAGATTGTACAGATGAAGAATATAAAGAGTTTTATAGAAAAGCTTTTAATGTTTTTGATGAACCTTTATTCTGGATTCATTTAAACGTAGATTATCCATTTAATTTAAAAGGAATTCTTTACTTCCCTAAACTAAATAATGAATTTGAATTAGTGGAAGGTAAGGTAAAATTATATAATAATCAAGTATTCGTAGCAGATAACATAAAAGAAGTTATACCAGAATTCTTATTATTACTAAAAGGCGTTATAGATTGTCCGGATTTACCTTTAAATGTATCTAGAAGTTTCTTACAAAATGATAAAGATGTAAGTAAAATATCTAAACATATAGTTAAAAAGGTTGCTGATAAACTTAAATCTTTATTTAAAAATAACAGAGAAGAGTACAACAAATTCTGGGATGATATACAAATATTTATTAAATTTGGTTGTTTAAAAGATGAGGGCTTCTATGAAAAAATAAAGGATTATATTTTATATAAAGATATAAATGGAAATTATATAACTTTAACAGATTATCTAGAAAGTGCAAAAGAAAAGCATGAAAATAAAGTATTCTATGTAAATAATATGGATCAGCAATCTCAATATGTTAAATTATTTAAAGATTATGATTTAAATGCAGTTGTTTTAGACTGTACAATAGATAATAACTTTATATCATTTATAGAATATAAAGAAATGGGAACTAAATTCAATAGAATAGACTCAGATTTATCTGATGTCTTAAAAGATAAAGATGATGAAGATGATAAAGAAAATAATGAAATAATAATAAATTTATTTAAAGATGTAATCAATGATAGAGTAGAAAAATATTCCGTAGAAAGTTTAAAAAGTAAAGATACTCCAGCTATGATTTTAGTGTCTGAAGAATCTAGAAGAATGATGGAAATGCAAGCTAGATTTTCGGGAATGAGTTTTGGAATGGATTTGAAAGAGGAAAAAACACTAGTAATTAATAAAAATAATCCATTAGTCAAAAAACTTTTATCTTTAAAAGATAATCAAGATAAAAAAGAAGATATAAATGTTATATGTAATCAGATAGTTGATTTAGCTTTATTATCCAATAAAGAATTAAATGCAGAAGAATTAGATTTATTTATAAAAAGAAGTAATCAATTAATGAACAAGGTAATTTCATTATAAATTTAAAAATCCCCCTTAGAATTTCTAAGAGGGATTTTTTATACACAAAAACAAAGTTGGTTAGCATTATTTAGCAAGTATCTTATCACAGCCAAAAGTCACAATTTGATGAAAAAAAAGAGTTGTCTATTAATATAGACAACTCTTTATAAAGTAAAATTAAGCTATTTTTTTGCTTTCTTGTACATTTATTTCTTTGTTATGTTTTATTATAGCGCTAGTAGATGTTAATAATCCAGCATATGCTATTAAAGTGTATATTATAGTTGATATCCAACCAGCATTGAATCCAGCTATATCAACAACTACACCGAATAATGTAGTACCTATACCAAATCCTGCTGCGAAGAATATTTGAACTATACCTAATATAGTACCGAATTCTCTATTACCAAATAAGGCCCCTGTTAAATAAGAAGGTCCTATTATATAAGCATACATAGCTATACCTATACATATAGCGAATACATATCCAAGTATATTTGCTTTAGGTATGAATATTAATGATAATCCACTAGCCATAACTAATATAGCTGCTAAAAGTAGTGATTTAGTTATTCCTAATTTATCGAATAAAACACCACCAAATAAGTTTCCGAACATTGAGAAGAAACCAAATGCAGCAGCAACTGTAGCAGATCCTAATAAGAATATTCCTTGTGACTCTAACGTTTGTAAGTAAGGTATAAATTGTAATACCATACCACCTACATATAATCCTACAAATAAGAATGAAGCAGCGAATATCCAGAAATGTTTCATTTTAGTAACTTCTGCAAAAGAATAACCCCATTTAGTAGATCCAGT
>NZ_JAGHFM010000001.1 GCF_017888745.1 Terrisporobacter sp.
ATATACTGAAAAAATCCATGGAGTTCACCATGGATTTTAAATATTTTATTTTATGTTATTATTAATATATTCAAATATTGTAATATTTGTGACGTCTTCTTTATTAATTAAGTTTGATAAAGTTACGCCGATTAATCTTATTTCTTTATGGTTATGCTCAATATTTTTAAATAAGTTATATATATTAGTTCTAATATCTTCATGAGATGAAATTTCTTTATTTACGCTAACACTTCTAGTTATTTGTGTAAAATCATCGTATTTCACTTTAAGCACAACAGTTCTGCCACATTTATTTAAATATTCAGCTCTTTGAGAAACCTCTTCACAAAGTTCATCTAATATATTTATTAATTTTTCATCTTCTATATCTAAATTTTCTATTAAAGTAGTTTCTGCACCTATAGATTTTCTTTCTCTATGAGGTTCCACTTCTCTGTGGTCTATACCCCTGGCTAATTGATAAAATAAATATCCTCTATTTTTAAATATAGATTCTAATTCATTAATTTCTAATTGCCTCAAATCATATCCATCATTTATTCCCAAGTTCTTAAGTACCTTTTGTGTAACCTTCCCCACTCCAAAGAACTTACTTATTGGTAGATTATCTAAAAATTTCTGAGTATTATCTTCTCTTATAACTGTAAGGCCTGCTGGTTTTTTGTAGTCTGATGCTAACTTAGCTAAAAATTTATTATATGATACACCTGCTGAAGCTGTTAATCCAGTTTTCTCATATATTTCTTTTTTAATTCTTTTTGCAATATCTGTGGCATATTTTATATTCATTTTATTATTAGTTACATCTAAATATGCCTCATCTAGTGATAAAGGCTCTACTAAATCTGTATATTCATAGAATATCTCTCTAATTTCATCAGATACACTTTTATATACTTCAAATCTAGGTCTGACAAATACTGCATAAGGACATCTTTTATATGCTGTTTTACAAGGCATAGCAGAATGGATTCCGTATTTTCTAGCTTCATATGAACAGGTTGCTACAACACCTCTACCTTGTGGACTTCCTCCTACTATTACAGGTTTTCCTTTTAAATCTGGATTATCTCTTTGTTCAATAGATGCATAAAAAGCATCCATATCTATATGAATTATTTTTCTTTTTTTATCCATATTATCATCCTTTTATACTAAGTCTAACTTTTTACATACTTAATAAATAATTTATAAATTAAATAACTTTTTATTATAATAATACTTTAACTTATATTCTAACCTTTTAATTATTCTATAACAACAATAAGTCTATATATTATCCTCAAAATAAAAATCGCAACTCAATATAAATAATCAAGTTACGATGCATTAAGGAAAGGTAGCTTAATTATAAGCTACCTCATTTATATAAACTTTTAATATTTTTTAGTTGTAGTATAAGTTTTGTGATGGATATTCCGGATCACAAGTCACATGTAATCCTAACTTTCTAAATGTTTGCTCGTCATCTTGACTTATTATCGTTGTTGAGTGAGCTTGTACATTTTTTAACTCTTCTAATTTTTCCATAGCTAATTCAGCTGTTGGGTTAGTTACTGCACATATTGCAAGTGCTGATAAAACTTCTTCTAAGCCTAATGAAACATTTATTCCACCTAAAGTTTCCGTTTTTAATTTTATAATTGGGTTTAATATAACAGGAGATATTAATAGCATCTCATCAGGTATATTAGCCATATATTTTACTGCATTTAATATAGCTGCTGCACTGGCACACATTAAATCAGAACTTCTACCTGTTATTATTGTACCATCTGGAACTTGTAGTGCAACAACTGGATAAATATCAGCTCTATCACTTGTTTCTTTTAGTTTTTCACTATATTCCCTAGCTGGCATAACTACGGTTCTATCTTCAGGCTTAACATTTATTTTTTCAAGTATTAAAGATATTGTTTCATATGCATCTTTATTTACTTGTCCTTTTTTATATTGACAAGCAGTATTGAAGTATCTTCTTATTATTTCTTCTATTGAAGCCTTACATACTACTTCATCATCAACTATACCATATCCAACTCTATTAACGCCCATATCTGTTGGTGATTTAAACATTGATTCTTTTCCAGTTATTTTTTCTATTATTTTCTTTAATACTGGGAATAATTCTAAATCTCTGTTATAGTTTACTGATTTTTCTCCATATGCATCTAAATGGAATGAATCTATCATATTAACATCTTTTAAATCAACAGTTGCAGCTTCATAAGCTATATTTACTGGATGATTTAATGGTAAATTCCAAACTGGGAATGTTTCAAATTTTGAGTAACCAACACTATTTCCTCTTTTATTTTCATGGTATAACTGGCTTAAACAAGTTCCAAGTTTACCACTGTTTGGTCCAGGAGCTGTTACTACTACTATTGGTTTAGTAGTTTCTATATATGGGTTAGCTCCATATCCTTCATCACTTACTATCGTATCAACATCTGATGGATACCCTTTTGTAGGAGCATGTTTATATACTTTTATCCCACGTCTCTCTAATTTATTTATAAATACTGTAGTCGCAGGTTGGCCTTCAAATCTAGTTATAACAACACTATTTACATCTAAGTTATAACGTCTTAAGTCATCTATAAGTCTTAAAACTTCCATATCATAAGTTATTCCAAAATCCCCTCTTACTTTATTACGCTCTATATCTCCTGCATAAACACAAATTATAACCTCTACTTGGTCTTTTATATGTTGTAATACCTTGATTTTGGCATTTTCATCAAACCCTGGAAGTATTCTTTTAGCATGTAAATCTCCCATAAGTTTTCCACCAAACTCTAAGTATAATTTATCAAAATTGTTAACTCTCTCTAGGATAAATTTAGATTGTTCTTCTAGATATTTTTTATGATCAAATCCGATTTTCATTATGCACCTCTCAAAAAATTCTTTTCACTCATTATTATTTTTCACTAAGTTATCATTATATACCATGCAAGTATTTTTTTTCAATAGTTTTTCATAAAAAATTGGATTTTTTTCAACAGAAATAAAAGATAAAAGAAATTTTCTATCTTTAATTAGATTTGTTTATTAATTTTTTGATTTGTTATTATCATTCTTAATTTATTATTTTTAGTGAAAAATAGGTGTCATAATGCCAACCATATTTAATGGTGGAGTTTCATTATATGATAAGTTTTTTTTTAAGTCAATAGTTTTTAATATTTTTTTTATGCATCATTATATACTTTTTATTCAAATATATATAATTTAAATATTTTTGTCAGCAATAACATTTATCTTAAACAAAAGATTGCCCACTTGAAAAATATCAAGCAGGCATAATATTATTTTAAAATATTAAATTTAGTACGCTCTAACTAGCAACCACATCCACAGTCATCATCATCAAATCCACATGCACATACTATTAATAATAATATTAAGAATGGTATCCAAGCACAAATATCTATTTCTGACCAACAGTCTTGGAATGCTAAGAATAAGAAGAATAATATTATTATCCACCATCCTGCTCCGAAGAATCCTCCATCACAACCACCAAAAAATCTATCTAACATTCATGTTACCCCCTTGTTGATAAAATAATTTGTTTTTCTAAGATATAGTATGTAGGAGGTATCATTTTTGACATTACTTTTTTTGAAAAAAATAAATTTTTTTTAATCTACTGATTTTAAAGATTCTACCATCTTAACATTTTTTAATTTATGGTACATAGCTATATTTACAAAACAACTTAACACTATCGTTAATATAGCAGCTATTATATAACTACTTGTAGATATTACTCTACCAAACATCATTGACTGAAGTTCAACAGTTATCATTATAAATTGATGAAGTATCTTTCCTAATCCTAGTCCTACAAAAGTTCCTATTACACTAAGGATTATATTTTCTCTATAAATATATTGTGATACTTCCTTATCATAAAATCCTAAAACTTTAATTGTGGCTATCTCTCTTATTCTTTCAGAAATATTAACATTCGTTAAATTATATAACACCACAAATGCTAAGGCACCTGCTGATAAAATCATAATCATAACTACATAGTTTAAGTTCTTTATAGTATATTGATAAGTTTCTTTTGCAGCTGTATTAAATGAGCTTCCATTAATATGTTCTATTTTAGACAATTCTTTAGATAGTTCAGCTTCCATATCCACATTTGGATTATTTAATGTTCCCAATATCCTATTGAAATTTAATTTATCATTAAATAAATTTTTATAATTATCATAAGATATATATGCATAGTGAGATATATAATTTTCTGTTATACCAATTACTTTAACATTAGATTTTTTATCTTCACTATTAATCAATTCTATTGTATCTCCTACTTTAATATCTAAATCATTTGCCATTTTTTCTGTAATAACTACTCCGCTGTCATCAAGCTTTATAGTATTTTGAGTTCTTCTATCTTGTAAGTGAATAAAGTCATCCATGCTATCTAAGTCTTTTGGAACTACTATAGTTATTTCTTTGCTAGTATTGTTTACTTTTATATCACCATTTTGATAGCTAAATAAATCATATTTTTTAATTTCATCAAAGCTAGATAGATTTGTTCCTAATTTAGATAATTCCTTATCATTCATATCTGAATCCATAACTATAGACATATCATATTTAAATAACCTTCCATATTGTCCAGTAACAATCATTTCTATAGAATCTTTCACTCCAAATCCAGTAACAATTAAAGCTGTACATCCTGAAATCCCTAGTACTGTCATCAAGAATCTCTTTTTATATCTAAATATGTTTCTGACAGTAACCTTACTTGTAAAGCTAAGTTTATTCCATATAAAAGGAACTCTTTCAAGTATAATCCGCTTTCCGTTTTTTGGAGACCTTGGTCTCATTAAAACTGATGGAGTTTCTCTTAATTCATTTCGACAAGCAAAGTATGAAGCTGATGTTATTACCATTAAAGCAACTGCTGTTATGCTTAAAGTTATAGGAGCACTAAAAACAAAAATCATATCTGGCACAGAATACATCATTCCATAAGCAAAGAATATCACTGTAGGGAATAGTGTATATCCAATGGACATACCTAAAATACATCCTAATAAACATGCTATAAATGCATATAAGATATATTTTTTTGAAATTTGACTAGTTTTATATCCCAATCCTTTTAATGTCCCTATGTTTATTCTTTGTTCATCTACCATTCTTGTCATTGTAGTTAAACAAACTAAAGCCGCAACAGCGAAGAAGAATACAGGGAATATTTTAGCCAGTGCATCTATACTTTCGGCACAACCTTTATATTCTACAAAAGATTGATGACTATTTCTATCTAGTACATACCAAGTAGGTTTTTCAATATTTTCAATGTCCTTCTTAGCATTATTTATTTCCTTCTCACCATCTTTTATTTTTTCTTCTCCATCTTTAAGTTTTATTTCTGCCTTTAGCAGTTCTTCTTCAACCTTTATTTTATTTTCATCTAACTCTTTTTGAGCCTTCTTTATATCTTCTTTATTTTCATTTAATTTATTTTTAGCTTCTTCAAATTTTTCCTTTGCAGTACGTTTAGAGTTTTGAAGATTTAATTTTTCTTTTTCTAATTGTTGTTTACTACTTTCTAATGTCTCTTTACTTTCTTTTAATTTATTTTCTCCGTCAATTAATGCTTGTTTTTGACTTTGAAGTTCTTTATTTCCTAAATTATATTTATCCTCTAATATTGATAGTAAATATTTATTTTGATCTAAACTAGCTTGTAACTTAACTCTTTCTTCTGATGGTAAACTTTCATTTTTTAATTGTTCTTCTATTAGTTTATTACTATTTTTTAAGTTATTTATTTGAGAGTTAAGTTCTTTTAATTGACTTTCAGCCTTTTGAAACTCTACTTGAGCTATCTCTTTTTTAGAATTAAAATATTTTAAAGCTTCTTCATATTGGATTTCTCCAGATTTTATACTTTTTTCAGCATCTTTTATTTTATTCTCGCCATCTTCAATTTGATTTTCAGCTTTTAGCTCCTCAGATTTTAATTGCTTCTCTCCATCTTCAATTTGTTTTGAATAAGAATTTATTTGATTTTGGGCATCTTTTAATTCTTTTTCAGCTTTTATTTTATTTTCTTTATATTCTTTTTTTCCTTTTTCAAGATCTGACTTACCATCTTGTAGCTCTTCTTGTGCTTCTTTTAACTTATCATTTGCCTCTTTTAAAACTTCATTGTATCTCTCATCAGCTCTAATATCTTTTATTCCTTCAATTTCATCTGTTACACTTTCTACCAAATCAAAATATTTATCACTATATGTATCAAGAGCTTTAGCTCCTTTTACAGTTAAAAATATTTCTGTAAATGCTTCAGTTTTGAAATCATCTTGAGGTACCATAATTGCACCTGATACCACACCACTACCTATAGAGCTATTTCCTTTTTCATGAGATAAATAATACGGAGTTTGAACATAACCGACAACAGTATATTCAGTTTCTTTTAAAGAATTATCAAGTTTATCTTCATTACCAGATGAAAGCTTTATTTTACTTCCAATAGGATAGTCTACTGATTTAACTTTTGACTGTTCAACAACACACTCTCCACTTTTCTCTGGTAACCTACCTTCTACCAATTTTAATTGATTAATATAATTTTTATTATTTTTATTTGTATTACTTATATCTATTCCATGAACTTTAATTACTTTTTCAGATGAATTATATTTAGATAACACATCCATGGAGTAGGTCGGGAATACACCTTCTACATTATCTATTTTTTTAATTTCTTCAACATCTTTATCTGTTAAACCTAAAGTAGATAGTAGTCTTATATCCATTAAATTATAATCATCATAATATTTATCAGAAGATTTTTGCATCACAAGAGGTGCAGATTTTACACCAGTAAAAAATGCTACACCTAATACAACTATTGCAACTATAGATATAAATCTTCCCTTTGATTTTAAAATATCTCTTATAAAATCTTTATTTAAAGCACTTCTCATACTA